>JAHJQP010000015.1 GCA_018819165.1 Pseudomonadota bacterium | reverse complement strand
GTACTTGCGATAAAGCAGACGCTTTACCGGATCGGGAAAGACTCTCCGGTCGTTGCGGCGCTTTGCCGGGCCGCGGAGAACGGCAAACAGGTGACGGCGGTCGTCGAGCTCAAGGCCCGATTCGATGAGGAGCATAACATCGACTGGGCGCGGCAGATGGAGGAGTCCGGCGTCAATGTCGTGTTCGGGTTCGTCCGCTGGAAAACGCATTGCAAGGCGACCCTCGTCGTCCGCCGCGAGGGCAAGCAACTGAGGCGCTACGTCCACGTATCGAGCGGCAACTACAACACAGTTACGGCGAAGATATACACCGACATCGGACTTTTCACCTGCGATCCCGATTTCGGCAATGACGTCTCTTCCCTCTTCAACGTTCTAACGGGGTTCAACTCGTGGACGGGCGGGGATATGTTCACCCCCGGAACGGTGGCGGCGATGTTCCGCAAATTCATGATCTCACCGGTGACGACCCAGGAGACGATCCATCGCCTCATCGATCGGGAGATCGAGAAGTCAAATCCTAAGGCCCCGGGGCGCATCATAGCAAAGATGAACGCTCTCGTTGATGCAAGGACTGTCTGTAAGCTCTATGAGGCGTCACGGGCAGGCGTCCGTATCGATCTCCTGGTTCGGGGCATATGCTGCCTGCGCCCTGGAATACCGGGCGTCAGTGAGAATATACGCGTAACCAGCATCCTCGACCGGTTCCTCGAACACTCGCGGCTTTACTACTTCCATAACGGCGGCGATCCGGAAATCTATTCCGGAAGCGCGGACTGGATGCCGCGAAATTTTAAAAAGCGCGCTGAGATCCTCTATCCGATAAAAAATATCGCACTGAAGGCGCGTATCATGGATGAAATCCTGATGACGTATCTGAAAGACAACGTCAAGGCCCGCCTCATGCAGGCGGATGGGTCGTATGTCCGGGTGAAGCCGAAGGACGGGGAAAAGCCTATCCGCAGTCAGAGCGAGCTCATAGCCATCGCCCGGAAGGGAGGGCTGAAATCACCGCCCTACGAAGAACTGGTCAGAAAAATCGGCAAGAAGAAGGGTTTGAAACGATAAGTCGGGAGGCTTAGGAGCGTGAGGACGCAAAGGAAGAATTCGACGATGTCCTTTGTCATAAAGACGGCGCGGACTCATGATCCCGATCCGGCGCACAACGAACAGGTTACTCTGCTTGCGCTTGCCCTTTTCGACGGGCTGCAAATTCTTCATGGGTACGGTCCGGACGAGCGGCGCCTGCTGGAGATAGCAGCCCGTCTTCACGATATCGGCTGGTCGCGGGTCGTGTCGGGCAACCACCACAAGCTCAGCTGCGACATGATCCAGGAACTGGACATCCCGGGGCTCAACGAAAAGGATCGTCTCACCTGCGCCCTCGTCGCCAGGTATCATAACAAGGCCCTTCCGGACGCATCCAGGCATCGGTTGTTCGCGTCGCTCGATGACGGCCGGCGCGCCGTCGTCGAGTGGCTCGCGGGGATGCTGCGCGTCGCCGACGGTCTCGACTGCAGCCATTCCGGCCTCATCAGGCGGCTGACCTGTACGATAAGCCGCAAGGTGATCACGATCCACCTTGAGTGTACGGGAGACTGCCGGATGGAGGTCGAGGGGGCCTTTCAGAAGCAGGAACTGTTGATAAGAAAGGCGGGAAGGACGATCGAATACCAATGCTGATCGCGTTCATCTCCGACATCCACGGCAACCTGCCCGCACTTAAGGCCGCAGTCGCCGATGCAAAGGGGCGCGGAGCCGGCCGGATCGTCTGCTGTGGGGATATGACAGGCTATGGACCCTTCCCTGGCGATGTCTGCAATTTCCTCGAAAAGCTTCATATTCCTGCGATAATCGGCAACTACGACCAGAAGGTGCTTGAAGCGGCGAAACAGGGCAAGTCAGTCGCGAGGGAGATGAAGTCGAAAAAGCGCAAGATTCTGTTGTGGACAGTTGAGAACATGGGCCGTCAGAGCCGGCTTTACTTAGCCGGTTTGCCTGAGCGCCTCGACCTGCAGATCCCGGCGGGCGGGCACAAGTTCTTAGTCGTCCACGGCAGCCCCATTTCCACAGACGACGCTGTCTATCCGAGCATCACCAGGCAAGGGCTGGAGACGAAATTAAGCGATGCCCGCCCGGAGATTCTCGTTTGCGGGCATACGCACATCCCCTTTGTCAGATGTGTCGGCGGGATTCTCGTCGTGAACTGCGGTTCGGCGGGGCACCCGGTTGACGGCGACCCGCGCCCGTCCTACGCCGTTGTCCGTGCCGAGAGGGGTGCTGTGCCGCGCGGACGCATTATAAGGTTCGATTACGACCGGGATCTCACAATTACCGCGCTTAAGAAGACCTCGCTGCCGAAAGGGCTGCGGAAGGATTTCGCTGGGGGGATCAAGAGGAGATTCATAGAATGAACAACGAAAAACCTGTCGAGATAGAGCTGAAGCTCGCCCTGCCCGGTCCGGAGGCCGAAGAGGCGGTGATCGCCAATATTCGTGAACAGGGCTACAGGGTCAAAGAGCTGAAGCAGGTGAGAAATATCGATGTCTATCTGGACACCTTCGACTGGTCTCTTATGAAAAAGAAGTTGGCGCTCAGGTACCGGACTGCGGATGGCGGGGCAATGTACACGATCAAGAGCATAGGAGCAATCGAAGACGGGATCGCAAAGCGAATGGAAACCGAGGTCCTGCTCGACGGTCCGGTTGATTCCCCTGCGGAGATTCCCTTAAAGCAAATCAGGAATCTTATCGACGGTATAATTTATCCGCGGAAGCTCCTCGAACATATTCAAGTCCGCACTGATCGCCGGCGTTATCGGGTCGTATCCCCCGAAGGGGCGAAAATCGAGCTTGCCTTTGACACTTCGAGCTTCTCGTCTCGGGGGCTTCACAAACCGCGACGCACGCAAAAGCTCCACGAGCTGGAAGCGGAACTTCTCAGCGGTCCGGAGGCAGCGCTAAGTTCCCTTTCATCCCTGCTCTCGCGCTCATTCAGTTATCCACCATCGTCGGCATCAAAGTTAGAGAGCGCCGTCGAGCGGCTCAAGGTCCTTATCCCTTCCAAGAAGCCCCCGGAGAAATATACGGTTCGACTCGATGACCGCCTCGATCTCACTGTGCGGAAAATTCTTGCCTATCAGTTTATCCGGTTTCGGGAGCAACTTCCCGGCGTGCAGCGCGACATCGATACGGAGTTTGTGCACCAGACGCGGGTTGTGACACGGCGGATGCGTTCAGCGTTGCGGTTGTTTCGCGATGCCGTTCCCCAAAGTACGGGCGCCAGCCTCGCAGGTGAGTTGGAGTGGCTCGGCAGCATGTTTGGAGCGGTTCGCGACCTCGATGTTTTCCTCCTGAATCTGTCCCGGTTCAAAAAACGGATTGAACGCTTTCCCGCCAAGAAAAAAGAAATGTTCGATAACTGGATCGAGAAACACCGCTGCACGCCGTTCAAGGCCCTTAGTGAGGCGCTTGAATCGCCACGGTACCGAAATTTTGAGCGACACCTCTTGCGGTTCCTGGAAGTATCGATTCCTGTGCGTCCCCGGGCGCCTCTTGCCGTAAAACTGGTTCGCCAGGTGGCGCCGGTGATCATCAAAGAAAAATTCGATGCCGTCATGAAGCAGGGACATAGAATTCTCGAGAATCAGAAGCCAAAACAGTTCCACCGCCTCAGGATCCAGATGAAGAGACTCCGTTACGCCTGCGAGTTCATGGCGCCCGCATACGACGGCGCTCTCGATCCTTTCATCGAACGAACAGTCGAAATACAGGACTGCCTTGGGGAGATTCAGGATACGGTTTTCACGCGGGGATTCATCGACTACCTGTTCGACGACTGGAAGGGTAAGCTGATCGAACCCGAACTCGTGTTCATCCTTGGTGAGATCTATCAACTGCAAGGGGAAATCGCCCGTGAACGCCAGGGAAAGTTCGGCAAGATCTGGGAGCGGTTTGCCACCGAGGAGACTGCCGGACAACTCAATGATATCCTTGCCGGGCAACGGGCGGATTAGAAGAAAAAACAAGAACTTGGTAAGAAGGCAAGCCCTAAGGGGAGGTCCAGGAGCATGAGCCCCCGGGCCTCAAATGATTAATGCCCCGAGGGGTTTTGGAGAAATTTAAAGAAGTCGCTCTTCGTCGATAAAATCAACCAGTCTTTCTCCGACAGAGTGGTTTTATAGGTATCCATGGTTTTCAGGAATTGGTAAAAGGCCCTGGATTCCGCGCTTTGATTATAGGCTTTGGCATAGATGGTGGTGGCCTCGGCATCCGCTTTTCCTTTGATTTCTTGCGCCTGCCGATAGGCATCCGATTGGATCTTTTTTAAATCCCGTTCTTTGTCTCCCAAAATTTTAGCAGCCTCCCCTTGGCCTTCCGAGCGGAATTTATCGGCGATTCGTTTGCGCTCGGAGATCATCCGCTCGTATATCTTCTTTTGCACCTCTTCAACATAGTTGATCCGTTTAAATCGGATGTCCAGTAATTCAATCCCGAGTACATCTAAACGGGGGGCAGCGGCCTCGATAATCATCCGGGTAATTTTCTCTCTGCCGAGCTCAATCTTGATGCTTATTTCAGAGTCCTGAATTTCTTCCAGTTCTCCGCTGATTTCCAATTTGCGATTCGTGGAACGGATGATTTCCACCAAATTATGGTTGGCAATGGCGTTGCGGGTCAACCCGTCCAGGATGTCATCCAGCCGGGTTTTGGCCCCCCGTTCGTCCCGCACCCGCTGGAAGAACAGGAGGGGATCGCGGATCCGCCAGCGGGCGTAACTGTCCACCCAGACAAACCTTTTATCCTTGGTCGGAATCTGGTTGGGATCGCCATCCCAGGCTAAAAACCGCTTGTCAAAAAAATTGGCGTTTTGAATGATGGGCAGTTTAAAATGAATCCCCGCTTCAACAATGGGCTTCCCCACCGGTTTTCCGAATTGGGTAATAATGACCTGCTCCGTTTCGTTCACCACAAAGGCAGAAGTATACAGGAGGATCAGGCCCACGATGACCAGAATGCCTAAGCCGCCGAAGATCTTGTGTTTTGTGCTATTCATTTTTCGTTCCCCTCCTTTTTCGCCTCTTCCTTTGTAAACTGAAACAGGGGCAAAATCCCAGTGGTTTTCTCGTCGGTGATTAATTTCCTTCCGACTTTGGGGAGGATTTCACTCATCGTTTCCAGGTAAATTCTCTGACGGGTTACGTCCGGGGCTTTGGAATATTCTTTGAAGATCGCGCTAAACTTGTGGGCCTCCCCGCGGGCTTGGTTGACCCGCTCGATGGCGTACCCCTTGGCTTCCTCGATCGTTCTCGACGCGGTTCCGCGGGCTTTGGGGATCACCTGGTTGTATTCCGACCGGGCCTGGTTGATCAGTTTCTCGCGCTCCTGCTGCGCCTCGTTCACCTCATTGAAAGCCGGTTTGACCGAATCGGGGGGATTGACATCCTGCAGGACGACCTGATCCACTTTGATGCCGGTTTCGTATTGGTCACACAGTTCCTGTAATTTTCCGCTGACGGTAGCGGCGATTTCTACCCGGCCGACAGTCAGCACTTCGTTGACCGAACGATCGCCGACCACTTCGCGCATCAATGCTTCATTCATATCCCGGAAAGTCAGGGTGGCACTGCGCACCTTGAATAAAAATTTGTATGGATCGGCGATCCGATACTGAACAATCCATTCCACTTCGCTGGCGTTCAAATCGCCGGTCAGCATCAGCGACTCTTGTTGGTAAGCGCGGGTAGAATATTTAGATCTATCTCTTTGTGCCTCCGTTCGAAAGCCAAACTCCAACTTCAACTGTCGCTCCACAGGAACTTTCGTCACCTCTTCGATGCCGAGAGGTAATTTAAAGTTCATACCCGGATTCGCCGTCCGCGTGTATTTCCCGAACCGGAGGATCACCCCTACCTCTTCCGGGTTCACCGTGAAAAACGATGAAAATCCCAGGATGAAAATGAGTATTCCAACCACAATCCAACGGATGGTTCTCCCCTCGATATCAGGGATTTGGAATTTGCTGAAATCAACAGGCAGGTCTCGACTCATAGTTTTTCTCTCCTTCCCAGCAGAATGATAAAAATATTATGCGTAGATTATTTATTACTGATGAGAATTATTTTTTCACGGTAGGAGTATATGAAGAAGGATCTTGTTTGTCAAGAAGATTTTTGCCACAAAAGACGGCCAGGGCTTTGCCGGAAGCCTGAAAATATTTCTCGCCATTTTCTTCTCGCCATTTTCATGCCCCTTCCATTTTTGTTGTTCGATATGTGCAAAAAAAGACTCTGTAAACATCGTCCTTTAAAAGTTGGCGCTCCTGAGGAAAGCCGCGGCGTTCCGGAACAGGGCGAGGCCCATCCCCTCCTCAGGGAGCTCCTCCCGCGTCCAGCGGGGGTGGTTGGTCCGGTGAAGGTAGGCTTCGGGGTGGGGCATCAAACCGAAGATTCGTCCCGTTTCATTGCAGATCCCGGCGATCCCGTCCACGGCGCCGTTGGGGTTCGCCGGATACTCGAGCGTCGCCTCCCGGCAGTTCTCATCGCTGTACTGGACTGCGATCAGGCCCTCCCTGTGGAGCCTTTCCAGAATCTTTTCATCCAGCGTGACGAATTTCCCTTCCCCGTGGCGGACGGGGAGGTAGAGACCATAAAGTCCTTTCGTGAAGATGCAGGGCGAGCCGGGATCGACGCGGAGATAAACCCAGCGGTCCTCGAAGCGCCCCGAGTCGTTGAAGGTGAGCGTCACTGTCTGCCGGTCGTAATGGCCGTCCAGGCCGGGGAGCATCCCCAGCTTGACGAGGAGTTGGAAACCGTTGCAGACGCCCAGGATCAGCTTCCCTGCGGCGATGAACCGGGCGAACTGATCGTAGAGCCTCTCTTCTCTCCCGGCGACGGCTGCATGCAAAATTCGGTTGGCCCCCGCCTTGGCCGACCCGAGGTCGTCGCCGTCCAGAAATCCGCCGGGGAGGTTCAGGAAGTGGTAATCGTCGAGCTGCTTCGTCCCATGGAGGAGCTCGCTGATGTGAACGATCTCCACCTCGTCGAAACGGGCAAGTTTACAGGCGTGGGCCATCTCCATTTCGCAGTTCGTTCCGTTTCCAGTGATGACGATCGCTCTGATTCTCTGCGGCATTTTTCCCCTACCTTTTTCGTGTCCATCGGCAGTCGGCCTGTCCGCTAAAAGGCGAGCGGTTTCTGCCAGGCGGCCTTAAGCGCACTGATATCCTCTTTGATGATCCGCTGCCCCCCGAGGCCGTCGATGCGAAGGACCCCTTCCGGGATGACCGTTCCGATCCGGGCGAAGGTGCAGCCTGCCAGGAACGCCTCAAAGGCCTCCCGCGACCCCGGGGAAACGGTCACGACGAAGCGGCTCTGCGATTCCGAGAAGAGGAGTTCATCGTTCCGGCCGATCCCCTCCGCCGGGATGTCCCTGAGGTTGACCTCCAGGCCCAGGCCCCCGGCGAAGGCCGTTTCGGCCAGTGTCACGCCGAGCCCCCCGTCGGAGCAGTCGTGGCAGGAGGCGACGAGACCCGCCCGGATCGCCCGGTGCAGGGCCTCATAGAGGGCCTTTGCCGTTTTTGCATGCACTTTCGGAACGCTGTTCCCGACGGCGCCGCGGAGGGCGTACCACTCCGAGCCGCCCAGCTCCCGAAAGGTCTTTCCGAGGACATAGACGAGATCCCCCGCCTTTTTTACGTCCATCGTCACGGCCTTCCGCACGTCCTCCATTCTGCCCAGAGTGGAGAAGAGGAGTGTCGGGGGAATCGAGATCCGGACAGCGCCGATCTGGTAGTCGTTCTTCATGCTGTCCTTTCCCGAGATGCAGGGAACGCCGTAAGTCGTAGTGACATCGTAGAGGGCCATGTTGGCGCGGACGAGCTGAGCGAGCTTGTACTCTCCGTCGGGGGTCTTTTCCGACCGGACCGGATCGCACCAGCAGAAGTTGTCCAGCCCCGCCAGGCGGTTTAGTGGAGCGCCGACGGCGATCGCGTTCCGGACGGCCTCGTCGATGGCGCAGGCTGCCATGTGGTAGGCGTCGATGTCGCTGTAGCGGGGGCAGATCCCGTTCGCGACGACGAAGCCTTCAAAGGAGTCGAGGAGTGGCCGGATGACGGCGGCATCGCTCGGTCCGTCGTTGACGACGCCGGTCAGGGGCTTCACGACGCTCCCCCCCTGGACCTCGTGGTCGTACTGGCGGACGACGGACTCCTTGCTGCAGATGTTGAGCCTGGAAAGCATCTCCTTCATCGCCCCTCCCAGATCGTCCGGTTCGGAAAAGTCGGGCTCCGCGTGGTGCGGAGGCGTCCATGCCGCTCGAAGGGACATCTGCGGGAGACCGTCGTGGAGGAAGGACATCTCGATCAGGACCACGGTCTCTTCCCCGTAGCGGATGTGGAACCAGCCCGAATCGGTGTAATGGCCCAGGACCGTCGCCTCCACGTCCATCTTCCGGGCGAGGGAGAGAAACCCGTCGATCTTCTCAGGGGTGACGGCAAGTGTCATCCGTTCCTGGGACTCGGAGATGAGGATCTCCCAGGGGTTCAGCCCCGGGTACTTGAGGGGCGACTTCTTAAGATCGAGCTCGCATCCGCCGGAGAGCCTGGCCGTCTCGCCCACGGAGGACGAAAGGCCGCCCGCGCCGTTGTCGGTGATCGTGCGGTAGAGGCCCCGGTCGCGGGCGACGAGAAGGAAATCGGTCATCTTCTTCTGGGTAATCGGGTCGCCGATCTGGACCGCCGTGACGGGCGATCCTTCATGGAGCTCCTCGGAGGAGAAGGTCGCCCCGTGGATCCCGTCCTTCCCGATCCGGCCGCCGGTCATAACGACCAGGTCGCCGGGGAGGATCTCCTTCGTGTGGGTCGGCGCCCCATTGAGCCGGGCGGGCATAATCCCCCCCGTGCCGCAGTAGACCAGGGGCTTGCCGAGATACCGCTCGTCGAAGACGAGGCAGCCGTTGACTGTAGGGATTCCGCTCTTGTTTCCGCCGTGCTCCACCCCCTCCCGGACCCCCTCGTAGATCCGCCGCGGGTGGAGGATCCGTTTCGGCAGGGGTTTGGCATAGTCGGGCGGCGCAAAACAGAAGACGTCCGTATTGAAGATGAGCTTCGCCCCCTTCCCGCAGCCGAAGGGGTCGCGGTTGACGCCGACGATGCCGGTGAGCGCCCCGCCGTAGGGGTCCAGCGCGGAGGGGGAGTTGTGGGTCTCCACCTTGAAAACGAGGTTCCAGTCGTCGTTGAAGCGGATGATCCCGGCGTTGTCGGAAAAAACGGAGAGGCACCAGTCGCCCGCCCCCATGCGCTCCCGGATCTCCCGGGTCGACCGCTTGATGCAGGTATCGAAGAGAGAGTCGATCTCCCGGGTGTGTCCTTCGCCGTCGTCATAGGCGATCCGGGCGTTGAAAATCTTGTGCTTGCAGTGTTCGGACCAGGTCTGGGCGAGGCATTCCAGCTCCGCGTCGGTTATCCGGGCGCCGAGTCCGACTTCTTTCCGCCGGGCGAGGACGGTTTCGTTCTTCAGGTAGTCCCGGAGGATCCTCATCTCCTCGATACTCAGGGCAAGGACCCGCTCCTGGCTGATCCGGATGAGGGCCTCGTCGGGGCAGTCGAGGTCGATCTCCTCCGTCCGTGGACGGTCTTCTCCCATGACGCGCGGCACGTGGGGCTTCATACCCTGCGCAGGATCCCAGGTGCGGCCGTCGATGATTTCGCAGCGCTGGATGAGTTCATTGGCCAGAAGTTCGGAGGCGATCCGCTCCGCATCCGCCCGGGTGAGTAGATCGAGGGCGCACCGGTCGCGGATTCCGCCGATCACGTATTGCCTGGATGTGTAGACCCGGACCGGTTTCCCGGTGAGGATGGCGATCGCCTCCGCGGCGGTCTTCCCCACGTTGTCCGTGACGCCGGGACGGAACCCCACCTCGATCAGCCAGTCGAAACCGCAGGCCATCCCCCGGTCGATGGCAAATTCCTGGATCACCGGATCGGAGAGGGGGCCGCGGGCGGCCTTTTCCAATTCTCCGGGTGTAAGATCGCCGTCGATGGTGTAGACTTCGACGGTCCGCACCGAATCCACATGGATACGGAGATGTCCGACGATCCTCTTTTTGATCTTTTCTCCAAGGGCGTCCCGAATCCCCTGTCTGAATCCGATCTCGATGCGATTGGCCATTACCTTCTCCCGATTCTGCTCTGCCGGCGGGATGATCTGACGCGATACTTATCCATAACAGATGCAGCCGGAAAAAACAACCGAGGCCGAAGGCGCAGCCGGTCCTTCCGGACAGCCCCTGTTTCCCCTTCCCGTCGGGAGGGACGGTCGGCGACCGTCCGGACGATCCGCAGGGGATCGCAGGTCTTCAGCCCAGCCGGCCGGTTTCCGGGTCCCGGAAGAACTTCAAGTCCGTAAGCCGCTGTGCGGCTTTCCCGCTGCTGATGTCCTCGATCTCGATCCCCTGCCGGCTGATCCGGTCCGCCTGTTCGAGGACCTTTCTTCCCGCCGTGCGGTCCAGGACATAGAAGAGCCGTCCGCCGTTTTTTACGAAGATCTTTCCGTAGGAAATTGGCACCATGGGGCTGGGATCGTCGAGGAGGGATTCTGCGATGGGATCGGTCTTCCTGCTGCCGCTCGCGAGCAGGAGCACGTCTTTCGCCCGGTAGACCAGTTCGACGCCCATGGAGACGGCGTACTGCGGACTCTCTTCCCGAGAGGAGAAGTGGCCGTCCGCGACGGCATTGGCGACGGTGTTGTCGTCAAGTTTGACCAGGAGCATCCGGTTGTCGACGAAGGGGATGCCCGATTCATGGAAGGCCACGTGTCCCCGCCCGCCGACGCCGATCACCTGGAGGTCGATCCCTCCCGTCCGTCCGATCTTTTCGTCATAGGCATCGAGGATATCCTGTCGTATCCAGCGGAGGTATTCCGACCGGGCGTCCGGTCGGATCACGATCGCTTTACCCCGCTCCGCCCCTTCTTCATGCCAGTCTTTCGGATGGCTTCCCATCTCGGCGATGAGGCGCTCCTGATCGATGAGCGTCCCCTAGGGGACATTGACCTCACTGAATTTCCGCTGCAGGAGACCGAAGAACTCCTGAATCATGAAGAAACTGTAGCTCTCCGGATGGAGGGCCCGCTGCTGGGCGTTGTCGCCGGGGAGACCGACGTATTCATCCAGATTGAAACTCCGAATCCGGGAGGAGTCGAAAACGCCGGCCTTGGCCGCCTTGGCCAGGTGCTTGTAAAGCCCCGTCGGGCTGCTGCCTGTGGCCAGGCCCAGGGTGAAACCGCCGTTTTTCTTCAGGCCGGAGGTGATGCTTTCCGTAACGATTCGTGCAGCGACTTCGCTCATGTGATCGAAATCCCGGGTGACAATCACTTTCAACGGCATATCCGTTCCTCATTTTGGCTTTCAGCTCAGGCGTTCAGCATCTTTTCCACGACGTCGGCGATCTGCCTGCAGTAAGTTGCCGTCTCTTTCTGGGACGGGCCTTCGACCATGACCCGGCACATATTCTGGGTTCCCGAGTAGCGGACGAGGACCCTTCCCCGGTCTGCCAGTTTCTTCTCCACCTTGCCGATGGCCGCCACGATCTCCGGCACGGTGGCGATCTCGGGCCGCGATTTGACGTTCACGTTGATCAGGGCCTGGGGAAAGACCTTCATGATCTTGGCCAGTTCGGAAAGCGACTTCCCTTCTTTCTTCATCGCCGCCGCCACTTGCAGCGCGGTGAGGATTCCATCTCCCGTCGTGTGGTGCTGGAGGAAGATCAGGTGGCCGGAATCCTCGCCGCCGATGGAGGCCCCGCGGGCCTGCATCTCTTCAAGGACGTATCGGTCGCCAACCTTGGTCATGACGGAATCGATCTGGAGCGACTGGAGGGCGACGCTGAGTCCGATGTTGCTCATGACCGTTCGGACGACCAGATTGCCGGTGAGGAGACCCTCCTTTTTCATCACTTTCGCGCAAATGGCGAGGATCTGGTCCCCGGTGATGATCGTCCCTGTCTCGTCCACGGCGATCAGGCGGTCGCCGTCGCCGTCGAAGGCGAAGCCGATGTCGGCCTTGATTTTCCGGACCTCCTCCGCCAGGACCTCCGGATGCTGGGAACCGCAGTGGAGGTTGATGTTCTTGCCGTTGGGGTCGTCGAAGAGGGTGGTCACCTCGGCGCCCAGTTCCAGGAAAGTCTCCGGCGCGACCCGGTAGGTGGCGCCGTGGGAGCAGTCTAGGACGATGCTTGTCCCTTCGAGGGAATATTCCTTGGGGAAGGCGTGTTTCAGAAAGACAATGTAGCGGCCCCGGGCGTCCTCCATCCGATAGGCCTTTCCCAGTTCAACGGGGGACGGGTGAAGTTTGTGCAGACTGTTGGCGAAGATGAGCTCTTCGATGGCCGCTTCCGTCTCATCGGGGAGCTTGAAACCTTCGCTCCCGAAGATCTTGATCCCGTTGTCCTGGAAGGGGTTGTGAGAGGCGGAGATGACGATGCCCGCATCAGCCCGCATGCTGTTCGTCAGAAAGGCGATGCCCGGCGTCGGAATCACGCCGACCAT
>JAHJQP010000095.1 GCA_018819165.1 Pseudomonadota bacterium | reverse complement strand
GGAAAGCCGTCCGAGCCACTGCTCCATGCTCAACCGGTCCCTCCCGCTGATGACGACCACGCGGTTTCGTTCGTCCAGCGATAGCGCTTGCAGAATTTTGAGAAGTTCTTTGTCCGGGGCGGCCGAGGGAGATGCGATTGAATTGATAAGAACTTCCTTTTTCGCGGTGGGAGTATATGAAGAAGGATTTTGTATGTCAAGAGGAGTATGACCACAAAATATGGGATGCGGCATCGGTGATGATGGAAGGTGTGTATCGGGTTGGCCGATCTTCCGGTTGAGCAATCCGATTTGAGGCTGTTTCACCTGTTACGAGGGGCTCTTTCGGCAGATTTCAGGCAGTCCTCTCCTGCACGCCTCGAATTCTCAAAGCGTTATGCCTGAATATATATCCCAGAAATATTCAGGGTCTTGATAGCGGTGATCGTCATTCATTTCCGATTGAAATGATGTATGCCTATCAAAATCACCAGATGCTTGACTTCAAGGAAGAAGACATTTTAGGCAAGTACACTTAAACCGGATGAACCGGGTGTCATTCGATGATTTTGTCGTAATCAGCGTGGCTGCCTATTCAGAACCACAACAGGCCCTCAGGTATCTCAACAGCCAGTGCCCAATAATGCATCCCTATACGGACTGATCTGTATTTACCGGTTTTCTTGAAGTGGAGGGATGGGTGAGACGGATTTTCTTTTAACAGAGCGAAGTGTGCATCGGCGAGCTCTTGAATGCTTTGTGGCAATCTCCGGTAACAATCCCAGAAGGCCGATGAGGCAAAGTGGTTCAAATGCGTTTCGTCTTTCCCTCCTTGTGTTCCTCAATGGCGCTTTGCACTAACCTGTCCAGCTTGCCGGTCTCGCTATCCATTTCTATCTGACGATCCCATTCGGCTGCATCAAATTCGATAAACCAGAAGCGAAAAGCGGCCAGTTCACCGGGGCTGAGCTGTTTGACAGTCTGCTCAAGCATTTCGACTTGTGACAGGGTCATTCTCCTTTATGGTAACTTCTTTTTCTCCCAAGATGGCTTTAATCTTAGCATTTACATCAAATAAAAGCGACCGGACCGGCCTGGTTTAAAGGAAACCGTTTCGGCGTAACGTTTGTCCTGACCCGTACGAACATGTTACCACCCGATTATGTACAAGGATTTTCAGATAACCGTTCCGGCTGATCGTGAAGGAATGACTGTGTGATCGATACCGTGTACTTCAGACAAGCCGAATTGCTCCTGCGGGTCTTGCCGTTGATCGACATAGAGGCCGTCTTCGCCCTGAAGGGCGGGACGGCTTCTTAATCAAGTGCTCTTCAGGCGGCGTTGCTGCGCCTCCATGTATCGGCGGAGGGCGGCATTGATGCTGCTCTGGTAGCCCCGTCCCTTTGTTTTGAAGAAATCCACCACGTCGGGATCAAGCCTGATTGTAATCTGTTTCTTCTTGCCGGGCCACAGTGTCGCTTCCTCAAAGAAATCATCATTGAGCTCGGGCACATCGGAAAAGTCGATATCCCTGTCCTTCATGGCTTTAATCTTTGCCCAGTCTGTTCTTGATTGCTTTCTCATATCTTGTGCGCTCATTTTTCGTTGCCTTTCTCATGGAAATAATGCGGATCGTTTCTTGCTCCCTTTCTGTGAAAACAAGGACGACGACGATCCCGTTGGACATCATGCCGACACCTATCCACCGATCTTCGCCATAATTTTCGCGATCATCGAGTTTCGCTAGCAGGGGATTCTCGAACACCTGCCATGCGTCGCCGAAATCCAGCCCGTGTTTCCGGATGTTCTCGTTATTCTTTTTCTCGTCCCATGCGAATCACATTGTAGTTACAATTATAACTACAATTTGGATAAAGTCAATAAATTTTCATCCCCAATCATGACGGCCGCTTTTTGTCCGCAAAAAAACCGTAAAAAGACCGTTTTTTTCCGAAACTTTTTGCATCGCTTCATTGTACTTATCTGACCAATCGTTTCATTTCCCGCCCGGATATTGAGGATGTGCGCCATGTACGAGTGCCGCTGCCCTCATGATGGAAAGAAGCTTGCCGAGATCGCCCGCCCGCCGCCGGCCCTGGGCCATTATGACTGTCCCTGCGATTGTGGAAGGTGGGTCCGGGGTCAGATCGTCATCGAGCCGGGAACGAACAGCATCCTTGCCGTCGATTCCTGTCCGTGCGGGCGTATGACCAGGAAGGTCGTCGGCTACCTGGTGACTGCAGATGCTGACGGATCATGCGCGACGCAATTCCGTCATGCAATATGCCTCCGTTCAACTCGAAGCGAAACGCCGCATCATGGAGAGGAAAGTCGTCCCCCTGGGGGAAATTCGGGGAAAGAATCAGGTAGGTAAAACCTAATAAAATCAAGTATAAATGGCGGAAGTGCATGGGAATCGAACCCACCTGGGAGGGTACTAGCCCCCCACACCGGATTTGAAGTCCGGGAGGCCCACCAGTGACCTTGGCACTTCCATGGTGTTTATAACACGGTCTGCGCCGTAATGAAAGGAGTGCGTTTCAATAGCCCGGTTCCGGCGTCCACTCCAGGGAGTTGTCCAAAAGCTGGACCATGACCTTCTCGCCCGCCCCGACCGTTGCGGCCCCTTCCGGCAGGATGATGAGGCCGTTGGCCCGGACCATCGATTTGAGGATGCCGGAGCCCTGGTCGCCCGTCGTGACGACGGTGTAATTCTCCCCGTCCCACCGGATCCGCGCCCGGATGAAGTGTCTTACCCCCTTCTTCTTCTCGATCCCCTCAACGATGCGTGCCAGGACGGTCCGCCGGAACAGGTTCTTATGCCCCATCATCTTGAGGATCGCGGGACGGATGAACTGCTCGAAAGAAACCATCGAGGAGACGGGATTTCCCGGCAGGCCGACGATGGGGACATCCCCCAGCGCGCCGAAAGCGAGCGGCCGCCCCGGCCTCATGGCGATCTGCCAGAATTGCATGCGGTTTCCGACTTCCTTCATGATCTCCTTGACCAGATCGTAGTCCCCGACGGAGACGCCGCCGGAGGAGACGATCAGATCGGCCCGCATGGCGTCCCTGAATTTTGCGACGAGGTCTTCCCGCCGGTCCCGGGCGATGCCGATCTGCAGGGGGATCGCGCCGCACTCCAGGACCAGTGCGGCGAGCGAATAGCTGTTGCTGCTTATGATCTTCCAGGGTGAGGGTGTCTCGTCGATGTCCACGAGCTCATCGCCCGTCGCCACGACGGCGACCAGCGGCCGCTGATAAACGAGGATGAATGAGCGCCCGAGAGAAGCCAGCATGCCCACTTCGGCGGGCCGGATGATCTCCCCCCGGGAGATGACCTTCTCCCCCTGCTGCACATCCTCTCCCGCCCGCCGGATGTCCTGGCCCTCTTTCGCCTCGACGAAGACGGCGACTATGGTTCCCTCTTTCCGGGTGTCCTCCATCCGGACGACGGCGTCGGCGCCTTCCGGGATCGGGGCGCCGGTCATGATCCGCGCGGCCTGCCCCGGTCCGATCCGCTTTTGTGGAACGGTCCCGGCGGGGATGTCCTCGACGACCTCTAACCGGACCGGCCTTTCCGCCGATGTCCCGCGGGTATCCTCCGCGCGGAGGGCGTAGCCGTCCATCGCCGAGTTGTCCTTCGGCGGGATGTCCCGGCCGGCATGGATATCCTCTCCGACCACCCGTCCCAGGGCGTCGAGGATGTTCACCTTTTCCAGCCCCAGCGGGGAGATCGAATCCAGTATCCTTTTTAGGGCTTCTTCGACGCTGATCATGGTCTTCACCTGTCCTCCTGTGTGCGGTAAAGACGCTATATGAAATGGTCTTTCCTGTCAATAGAGAAGGGAGGAGATAAGGGAGGAGGAATCAATGCGCGGCAGGGTCGTGCGACTATTATCGCTTGAATAAATGGAGGCGATATTATAGTAATAAACATTTGGCGAAGTCCTTTATCGAGTCCCCCCCACGGCTTGTCGCGGGGAGCCTTACTCCAAAGGCATTTCAAGACGATAGGGGAGAGGTGAGGGAGGACGGCGGGGCGGGGGCGTTTTTGTTGCGCCCCGAAAGAATGCCGGGATTTATTTGCGAAAACGTTTGTGAGAAAGATTGTCGAAATCAGGAAGAATCCGGGTGATCCCGCCCTGCGGGAATTGTTGGAGAGGTTCAGCCGCGGGGAGGAGCGGATTGCCGTCGGCGGCTTGGAGGGGGCGGCCCGGGCCTTCCTTATCGCGCTCCTCTTCCGGCATCTCCGCCGGCCGCTCACCGTGATCGGGCCGACGGAAAAAGAAGCCGCGGCCTCTTTCCGTGATATTTCTTTCTTCCTGGGCGACGAACAGGTCTTTCTGCTGCCCCCCTGGGATCTCCTGACCACGGACATGTTTGCCTTTCAACGGGAGGCGGAGCTCTCCCGGCTGGAGGTTCTCCACCGCCTGGCGTACGGGGAACCGGCCGTCGTGGTGATTCCCGCCCGCGCCCTGATGCAGAAGGTGATCCCCCGGGAGGTCCTCGAGGGGTACTCGGAGTGGATCTCCGTGGGCGACACCCGCGAGCGGGATGAACTGGTCCGGAAGCTGAGCGAAGGTGGCTACAGCCGGGTGACGCTGGTGGAGGGGAGGGGGGAGTTCAGCGTCCGGGGGAATGTGATCGACTTGTTCCCCCCGATGGTCCGGCATCCATTCCGTCTGGAGTTTTTTGGCGACGAGCTGGAATCGATCCGTGCATTCGATGAGGCCTCTCAGCGGTCCATCACCGAACTGGCCGAATTCATGCTCTTTCCGGCCCGGGAGGTGATCCTCGCCCCTGAGAGGCGGGAACGCGCCGTCCGCAACATCCGCCGCCGGTCCAATCATCTGGAGCTCCCCCGGGGAACAAAGGAGAAGCTGGCCGAGATGATG
>JAHJQP010000094.1 GCA_018819165.1 Pseudomonadota bacterium | reverse complement strand
CTCAATTTTCCCTCGAATCCGACGGGAGGGGTCGCCTCCCCGGAGCAGCTTCAGGGGATCGCCGATGTGATCCGCACCCGGTGTTGCGACGATGTCCGCATCTTTTCCGACGAGATCTACGAACATATCCTCTTCGAAGGCCACCGTCACCACAGCATCGCCTCCTGTCCGGGCATGGAAAGAAACACGATCATCGTCAGCGGCGCCTCCAAGAGTTTTGCCTGGACGGGCGGCCGGATCGGATGGGCCCTTTTCCCGACGCAGGAGGAGGCGGAGGTCTTCAAGAACCTCAACATCAACTACTTCTCCTGCACCGCCGCCTACAACCAGGAGGGGGCGCGTTTGGGGTTGGAATCCCCCGAGGGACCGGTGGCGATCAAGGCGATGGTGGATACCTTCCAGATGCGGCGCGACCTGGTCGTGGAGGGGCTCAACGCCATCCCGGGGATCCGCTGCCTCAAGCCGAAGGCGACGTTCTACGTCTTTCCGAATGTGGAGGGGGTCTGCCGGAACCTGGGCATCATGGAGGCCTTCGAGGACCTCCCGGAAGGGATCCGTTCCAAGACAAGCCCCTCGACGCTTCTGCAAATGTTTCTCCTGTTTGTTCATTGGGTGGCGACTCTGGATCGGAAATCCTTCGGCCGGATCGGCGCCGAGCCTTACCACTATCTGCGGCTCTCGATCGCCACAGGCACCGAGGATCTCAAGAAGGGGCTTGCCCGCATTGCAGAGGCCGCCGGGGATCGGGAGGGGTTCCGGCGCTTCTTCGATAAAGGAGAACGCCTCTGTTGATTCCCCCCGAAACTATAAGTCATCAGGAGAATGGTCTACTATGTACGGAAATCACGGGAAAATATTGCAGGTCGATCTCTCGACGGGAAACATCCGTCAGCGCGAGTTTGATGAAAATTTCACCAGGAAATTCATGGGCGGCAACGGTTTTGTGGCCAAGCTGATCTACGATCACGTCCCGCCGGACGCCGATCCGGCGGGCGAAGGAAACGCCGTGGCCATTGCCGTCGGCCCCCTCACCGATACCCCCATGTGGGGGACCAGCCGGGGGCACATGGGCTTCATCTCCCCCCAGACCCACCTTTTTGCCGATTCCAATTTCGGCGGGGATTTTCCCGTAGCCCAGAAGCGGACCGGCTTCGATGCCATCCTGATCGCGGGGAAAGCCGCGCGGCCCCTGTACCTCCTGGTGACGGACGCGGGCGCCGAGCTCCGGGACGCGGCCCATGTTTGGGGTAAGACGACGGAGGAGACGATCGGAATCCTCGAGAAGGAAGGGGGCAAGGGGGCCGTCTGCGCCGCCATCGGTCCCGCGGGCGAGAGGGGGATCTGTTTCGCCAACGTCATCTGCGGCGGCAAAAGGCCTGGCGCCGCCGGCCGGGGCGGTCAGGGGGCCGTCATGGGTTCCAAGAATCTCAAAGCCATCGTTGTCCGGGGCGGGAAGAAAACGGCCATTGCCGATGGGGCGGGGTTGAAGGCCTTTCTGAAGGAGAAGCTCCCCGAACTGAAGCAGAACAAGGGCGCCATGACGACGTTCGGCACGGGAGCCCTCCCCAACATGATGAATGCCAAGGGCCTTTTAGGCACGCACAACTACTCCCGGGAGACCTTCGAGCACTGGCAAGATATCTCGTCGGATTTCTTCTTTCCGAAATACGGCAAGGCAAAGACGGCCTGCCACGGCTGCGTGCTTGCCTGCGGGAAGACCGTCACCGTCGGCGAGGGGGATTTCAAGGGCAAGATCGTCAAGATGCCCGAATACGAGACGCTCTTTTCCATGGGGTCGATGCTGGATAACCCGGACATCAACGCCATCTTCAACGGAAACCATGTCTGCGACCTCATGGGGATGGATACCATCTCCCTGGGCATCACCCTCTCCTTCGTGGCGGAATGCCTGGAGAAGGGGGTCGTCACGGAGGCGGACCTCGGCGGCCGGGTCGATTTCGCCGACGGGCCGGGGATGGTGGAGCTCGTCAAGCTCACGGCCAGGCGGGAGGGGATCGGCCGGCGCCTTGCCCTGGGATCGGCGCGCCTCTGCGAGCAGTTCGGAAAGGACGCCTACAAATACCTCTATACCGTTAAGGGGCTGGAGATTGCCGGTCACTCCCCCCGGGGAATTAGAGAGATGTCCCTGGGATACGCCGTTTCCACCCGGGGGGGAAGTCACCACGACACGCGGCCCTTCTACGCCGGCACGCACCCCGACCCGGGGTTCGAGACGCGTCCGGAGTATGTCCAGAAGAGCAACTATTTCACGACCCTCGGGGATTCGCTCTCCATATGCCGCTTCATCGCCGAAGGGATGCTGGAGCCGCCCCGGGTCAGCGGGAGCATGGTCAAGGTGGTCAATTTCGTAACGGGATGGGGGATCGATGTCGAAGGTCTGGAGAGGATCGGCGAGCGGATCTACACCCTGGAGCGCCTCATCAACTGTCGCCGGGGGGTGAGAAGGAAGGACGATGTCCTTCCCTGGCGGGTCATGCACGAGCCCATTCCCGACGGCCCCTCCCAGGGGCGGTACTGCCCCCCCGAGGAGTTGGGGAGGATGCTGGACCGCTATTACGCCCTCAGGGGCTGGAGCCCCGACGGCGTGCCGACGCCGGAGAAGCTCTCCGAGCTCGGCCTGCCGTAAGGAACCCGGTCGATAAAATCGGCTGTTTTTCCGGTCTCCCCCGCATGAGGGGAGGGGGGATGCGGATCTGCGGCCGCTACTTTCCTGATTCTCCCCTCAGGATATCGGCGATCCGGCGCTGGTCATCGGCGGCGAGGTAGGGGTGCATGGGGAGACTGAGGATCCTCCGCGCACAGTCGTCGCTGGCGGGGAAGTCGCCCTCGCGGTAGCCGAGGCCGGCGAAGGCCGTCTGGCGGTGAAGAGGTTTTTTATAGTAGACCGCCGTGGGGATGCCGGCCGCTTTGAGCTTCTCCATGAGGGTGGCGCGCCCCACGGTGTCGCGGGCGAGGATCGAGTACTGCGCCCAGGCGCTCCTATAGCCATCGGGGATTGCGGGGGTGACGACGGCGCCGGAGAGGAGTTTGTTGTATCGGGCGGCCACCTCCTGGCGGAGTTCGATCTCCTCTGGAAATATTTCGAATTTCGCCATGAGGATCGCGGCCTGGAGGGTGTCCAGCCGGCCGTTGATCCCGATCCGGACATTGTCGTACTTGTTGTCCCCCTGGCCGTGGACGCGTATGGAGCGGAGGGCTTCGTCGAGGCAGTCGTCGCTGGTGAAGCACATCCCCCCGTCGCCGTAGCAGCCCAGGGGCTTCGCGGGGAAGAAGGAGGTGCAGGCAATGTCGCCGAAGGCGCCGGCGCGGCGGCCGCGGTATTCCCCCCCGAAGGACTGGGCGGCGTCCTCGATGACCTTGAGGCCGTGGTGGGCAGCGACGGCGCCAATCGCGTCGTAGTCTGCGGGGAGACCGAAGAGGTCGACGGGTATGACGGCACGGGGGCGCCGTTCCTCGATTTCGCTTGGCAGGGGATGCAGGGCGGGATCGCTGCTCTTTACGGCCTTGACCGCCCTCTCCAGCTTTGCCGGATCGATGTTGAACGTTTTCGGGTCGATGTCCACGAAGACCGGGGTGGCGCCGAGAAGGCTGATCACCTCGGCCGTTGCGACAAAGGTGAAAGGCGTCGTGAAGACGGCGTCGCCGGGGCCGATATCGAGGGCCATGAGCGCCATGAGGAGGGCGTCCGTCCCCGACGCGCAGCCGACGGCGTGCCTGACGCCGACATAGACGGCGAGGGCATTCTCCAGTTCCCGGACCTCCGGGCCGTTGATGTACTGTCCGTGGGCAAGGACACGCCCGATATTTGCATTCAATTTTTCCGCGATGAGCCGCTGCTGGGCGGCCAGATCGATGAAATTCATCAATCGCAAATCCTCCTGTTGTTCCCGCTTTTAGGTCCGGGCGGTGCGGGGGAAATCTGAGACACCGGGAAACGGCCCTTAACTACCCCATCCTTCTGAAAAATACAAGGGCGGATGTGTATTGGCGTGACGATCCCAGGGGCAAAAAATCGGAGGGAATTCCTTGACAGATCCCTTCCCTCCTCTCTATAATGCCGCACTTTTCCAAGAGAGGGGTACGGAGAGATGTCCGAGCGGCTGAAGGAGCACGACTGGAAATCGTGTGTATGCCCCCAAAGGTGTACCGGGGGTTCGAATCCCCCTCTCTCCGCCATGATAGTGATGAAGGACGGGGGGCAGGATGACCCCCTCCAGAAAAGATAGCCGGGCCCCGCGCGACGGCGGCCTGTGAACCCCGTCAGGTCCGGAAGGAAGCAGCGGCAGCAGTCACCGGCGTGTGCTGCGGGCAACCTGGCTATCCCTTTTCCCCTCATGCCTCACAGGAGTATCCGTGGAATACCTCGTTCTGGCCCGAAAATGGAGACCCCAGGTCTTTGAAGATGTCCTGGGGCAGGAGCATGTAGTCCGGACGCTGAAAAACGCGATCGGCCAGAAGCGCATCGCCCACGCCTTTCTCTTCAGCGGGCCGCGGGGGGTCGGAAAAACCTCGATCGCCAGGATCCTCGCTAAGGCCCTCAACTGCGAAACGGGGCCGACGCCAACCCCTTGCAACCAATGTGTTTACTGCCGCGAGATCACCAGCGGGATCGCCATCGACGTCCGGGAGATCGACGGGGCCTCCAACCGGGGGATCGACGAGATCCGGGAGCTCCGCGAAAACGTGAAGTTCGCCCCGGTCTCCTGCCGCTACAAGATCTACATCATCGACGAGGTCCACATGCTGACAACGCCGGCCTTCAATGCGCTCCTGAAGACCCTTGAAGAGCCGCCCCTCCATGTCATCTTCATCTTCGCCACGACCGAGACCCAGAAGGTGCCGGCAACGATCCTCTCCCGCTGCCAGTGCTTCGACTTCCGGCGGATCCCGCAGAAGCTGATCACCGAGAATCTGAAGAAGATCGCGGTGTCCGATGGGGTTCGGATCAGCGATAACGGGCTTGCCTGGATCGCCGAGGCGGGGGACGGAAGCCTCCGCGACTCCCAGAGCATCTTCGACCAGGTCATCTCCTACGCCGGCTTCGAAATAGAAGACAGGGCGGTCGAGGAGATTCTCGGCCGGTCGGACCAGCGCTTCCTTTTTCTCCTCTCCGAGGCGGTCCTTGCCCGCGACGCGGCCGGCTGCCTCAAGATCATCGACGAGGCCTATTACGCCGGCCTCGACATGAAGTTCTTCTACCAGACACTCCTCGGCCACTTCCGGAACCTGCTCCTTACCGGGATCTCCGGCAGCGAGAATCCTCTCGTCGATCTCCCCGCGGAGGAGCTGGCGAAACTCAGGGAGCAGGCGTCGGGGGTGCCGCAGGAGACCCTCCAACGGTTCCTGGAGATCCTGATGGCCGAAGAGGAGAATGTCCGCCGGAGCCAGAACGCGCGCCTGAACTTAGAGGCGATCCTCTGCCGGTTGGCCTGGCTGGAGCCCCTGATCCCCATTGAGACGGTTCTCTCCCGGCTGGAGGGGCTGGAGAGGCGCCTGGAGGGCAGTCAGGCGACGCCGAGCGGGGGGACAAGCGGTAAAATTGGGGATAGCCGCCAATTTTACCCGGGCGGCGGTCAGGCGCCGCCGGGTGGTATAACGGGCGGTGAAACTCCCCGGTCGGAAAATCGGGGCGGCGGGACGGCGCACCCCCATACTGCGGAAGACACGGCGACGGCGGGGAAACTGTCGGAGGAGCGCGCACCCTACCGGGGAGGCGGGGCGGAAAGCCCAAACGGGGGCTGGAGGGAGTTCAAAACCTTCGTGAAAAGACAGGATGCCGCCCTCTGCGCCAAGATCGAATCGGCAAGGTGCCTCGCCTGCGAGGAGGGGCGCATCCGGATCGGCTTTGTGAAGGGGTACATTTTCCTCGACGACGTCGTCGGGCGGAAGGCGGAGCTTGCCGAACACTGCCGTCAGTTCTTCGGGCGGGAGACGTCCATGGAGATCGTCACCATCGCGCCGGAGGAGGGCGGGCCGGTAAATAACGGCAACGGCAATGGAAACGGCCGGGCGGAAAAGAACCGGGTGCTGCAGGAGATCCGTCGGGAGGCGCTCTCCCATCCGCTCGTCCAGAAAATCTTGGATGTCTTTCCCGGGGCGGAGGTACGGGATGTAAGATTGCGCGAGCCCCCCGCTCAGGCAGCGGCTTCGATTGTCCCCTCGATGCCGGATGAGGATCTGAAACTTTCGGGAGAGCCGCCGCTGCAAGACGGGCCGGTGGATGACGAACAAAATGAATCATAAGGAGGTATCTCCAGCGTGCAGAATTTCGGAAACATCATGAAGCAGGCGAAGAAGATGCAGGAGAGGATGATGGAACTCCAGGAGGAGCTGGCGGCCAAGACCGTAGAGGCTACGGCCGGCGGCGGGATGGTCTCGGTGACCGTCAACGGGAAGTTCGAGGTCCTCTCCCTGAAGATAGAGAAGGAGGTCGTCAACCCCGAAGACGTCGAGATGCTCCAGGACCTGATCGTTGCGGCTCTGAACGAAGGGGTCCGCAAGGCCCAGGAGATGGCCGCCGCCGAGATGGCGAAGATCACGGGGGGGATGCAGATCCCCGGCCTGATGTAGCGGGGGCGCCATGAGCGGCTACGCCCTGCCCATCAAACGTCTGATCAAGGAGCTGTCGCGGTTCCCCGGCATCGGGGAGAAGACCGCGGCCCGGCTTGCCAACCATATTATCCGTGCCTCCGAGGAGGATGCGCGGAGACTTGCCGAGAGCATCCTCGACGTGAAGCGGAAGATCCGCTTCTGCTCCGTCTGCTTCAATTTAGCCGAGGGGGAGATCTGCGAGATCTGCGCTGACACGGCGCGAAACAGAAGCGTCATCTGTATCGTCGAAGAGCCGGATTCTCTCATCGCCCTGGAGGGGAGCGGGGAGTACCAGGGGGTTTACCACGTCCTCCACGGGGCGCTTTCCCCCCTGGACGGCATCGGTCCGGAGCAACTCCGGATCCGCGAGCTCCTCGACCGGGTTGCGGGCAACGTCGTGGAGGAGGTGATCGTGGCCACGAACCCGAGCGTAGCGGGGGAGACGACGGCGCTTTTGCTTATAAAACTCCTCAAAGAACGGGGTATTAAAGTGACGCGGATCGCCCTCGGCGTTCCCGTTGGGGGAGACCTCAGGTACACAGACCGGATGACCCTGGCGAAGTGTCTCGAATTCCGTCGTGGGGTTTGAAAAAGTTATTGACAGCGCCTGTCAAGTGGGATAACAAGGCACAGTTTTTTTCAAAAAAGCAATCACTACGGGAGATTTGACGAATGTTAGAAATCAGATGGCATGGGAGGGGCGGTCAGGGAGCGGTCACATCGGTTGAACTGCTTGCATTGTCCGCCATTGAAGAGGGAAAGTATGCGCAGGGGTTCCCGAGCTTCGGAACGGAGCGACGCGGGGCGCCGGTGACGGCGTTCAACCGCTTCGACGACAAACAGATCAAGATCCGCTCGGGCATCTATCATCCGGACGTGGTGGTCGTCCTCGACGAGAGCCTCGTTGCCCTGGTCGATGTGGCCGAGGGGCTGAAACCGACGGGGATACTGCTGGTCAATACCACAAAATCCCTGGCCGACCTGAAAAAGATCATCCGTTTCGAGGGGAAAATCGCGACCTGCGACGCGACGGGGATCGCCCGGAAGGAACTGGGCGTCCCTATCACGAATACGACCATGCTGGGCGCCCTGCTCAAGGTGACCGGCATCGTGAAGCTGTCGTCCCTGAACGCTCCGCTCAAGGAGAGGTTCGGCCGGCTCGCCCCTAAGAATCAGGCGGCCGCCAAGAGGGCCTACGAAGAGGTCAAAATCAACTAAGAAATAATAACGTTTGAGGTATCATGATGACTGAGAAGAAATGGCCAGAGACCTGGCAGGAGGTCAATCCCGGATGTATGGTTTTCCGGCCGGGCAGCGCCGCCGCATATCATACCGGCAGTTGGCGGGCGATGCGCCCGATCTGGGATAATGTAAAATGCATCAAATGCGGCGTCTGCTATATATACTGTCCCGAGGGGTGCGTGACCGAGGATGCGGACGGATTTTTTGAGGTGAACCTGGATTACTGCAAGGGGTGCGGGATCTGCGCCCATGAGTGCTGGCCGTCGGCCATCAAAATGGTGAATGAGGAGGAATAGAGATGTCAAAACGAGTTGGTATGGAAGTGACAACGGCCTGCGCCGAGGCGGCAGCCCTTTGCAGGATCGATGTGGCGTCGGTTTATCCTATCACTCCTCAGTCACACATTGCGGAACACCTGTCGGAAATCGTCAACGACGGACGCTTGGACGCCTCCTTCATGACCGTGGAGTCAGAACATTCCGCCTTGAGCGCCGCCATGGGGGCCTCTGCCACCGGGGCGCGGGTCTTTACCGCCACGGCCTCCCAGGGGCTCCTGTTCATGAGCGAGATCCTGCCGATCACTTCGGCCATGCGGTTCCCGGTCGTCATGATCATCGCCAACCGCGCCATCTCGGGTCCGATCAATATTTGGAACGACCACAGCGACATCATGCATACCCGTGATACGGGCTGGATATCCTTCTTCGCGGATAACGGCCAGGAGGTGGTCGATATGACCATCCAGGCCTTCAAGGTGGGCGAGAACCGGAACGTCATGCTTCCTGTGAATGTGAACGTGGACGGTTTCCAGCTCACCCACACGGTCGAGCCGATCCTCTTCCCCGACCAGGAGGAGGTGGACCGTTTCCTTCCCGAGTATGTTCCCTACGCCACGCTCCATCCCGACCGGCCCGTCTCGATGGGGACCCTGGGGGTGCCGGAGATCTACGCGGAGGCGCAGAAGGCCAAGGACGTGGCCATCGTCAACTCCATCAAGGTGGTCAAAGAGGTCTGGAAGGAATGGGAAAAGCTCTTCGGCCGGAAGTATGAGCCGATCCAGTCCTACCGGACCAAGGACGCCGACGTGGCCCTCGTGACGATGGGATCGATGGGCGAGACGGCAGAGATCGCCGTCGACGCGCTCCGCAAGCAGGGCGTGAAGGCCGGCCTTCTGAAGATCAAGCTCTGGCGGCCCTTCCCCTTCGCCGAGCTGAAAAAGGCGGTCAAGGGGATCCGGGTCCTCGCCGTGACGGATCGCGCCTGCTCCTTCGGCGGCCCCGGCGGCCCGGTCTTCTCGGAGATCCGCTCCGCCCTGTACGAAGAATCCGTCCGGCCCGCCATCGTGAACTACCTCATCGGTCTCGGCGGCCGGGACGTGCAGGTGGAGGATTTCATGGAGATGGTCCGGAAGGCGGCCAAAGGAAAACTTTCAGAACCATACGAATTTTACGGAGTGAGGGGATAATGAATACGGTAAAAAAATACCCTAAGAGCATCATCGAGAACTTTGATCTGTACGCCCCGAAGCTGGTCAGCAAGGAGGAGTTTTTCAGCCCCGGCCACCGCGCCTGTCAGGGGTGCGGCGAGGCGCTGGCGATTCGTTTGATGTGCAAGGCCCTCGGGAAGGACACGATCATCACCAACGCGACCGGCTGCATGGAGGTCGTCTCCAGCGTTTATCCCACGACGGCCTGGAATCTGCCCTGGATCCACGTGGCTTTTCCCAACGCCGCCTCGGTGGGATCGGGTGTGGAGGCAGGCTTGACGGCGCTTCGGCGCAAGGGGAAGATCGCCGACCGACGCGTGAAGTCGGTCGCGATCGGCGGCGACGGGGGAACGATGGACATCGGTTTTCAGGCCCTCTCCGGGGCGATGGAGCGGTTCCACGACATGCTCTACGTCTGCTTCGACAACGAGGCGTACATGAACACGGGCATCCAGCGCTCCAGCGGCACCCCGTTCCTGGCCTCGACGTCGACGGCCCCCGCCGGCAAGAAGATCCCCGGGAACCAGGTCTGGAAGAAGAACATGGCGGAGATCATGGTCGCCCACAATGTGCCTTACGTGGCGACGGCCACGCCGAGCTACCCGCTCGATTTCATGAACAAGGTGAAGAAGGCCCGCCGCGTGAAGGGCCCCTCCTATATTCACTGCTTTGCGGTCTGCCCGACCGGGTGGCGGTCGACGTCGGAAACCTGCATCAAGCTGGGTCGCCTCGCCCTCGAGACGGGGATCTTCCCCCTCTACGAGGTGGTGGACGGTAAGTATCGGCTGACCGTGGAGGTCCCCGAAAAGCGCCGTCCCGTGCAGGATTATCTCAAGGGCCAGGGGCGCTTCCGCCATCTCACGCCGGATCAGATCCAGGTCATTCAGGAGCGTGTCGACATCGAGTGGGAGGCCCTCATGATCAAGGTGAAACACTCCAAATCCCGGGAAGAACTAAGGACCCTGCGAGGGAAGTGACCGGCGAAAATACCAGAGGCGAGGTTGAAGAGAATGGAAGAAAAGGTTAAGGAGATCATTCAGCAATACAGCGGGGACAAAAGCTACCTGGTTCCCATCCTCCAGGACGTCCAGAGGGAGTTCAACTATCTGCCCAAGGACGTCCTGTGCGCGGTCAGCGCCCACTTGAGCGTGCCGATCAGCCGCGTTTACGAGGTCGTGACGTTTTACAAGGCATTCAGCCTGAAACCCAAGGGGCGCTACCAACTCAGCCTGTGCATGGGAACGGCCTGCCACGTCCGGGGCGCCGAACTGATCGCCCGCAACATGGAGGACATCCTGGGCATCAAGGAGGGCGACACGACGGCCGACCTCGAGTTTTCCTACGAGACGGTCGGCTGTCTCGGGGCCTGCGCTCTGGGGCCCGTTTTGGTTGTGAACGGTGAGTATCATGGGCACATGAACATCGCCAAATCGACAAAGATTCTCAAGAAATTAGGGAAGAAGGGTGCGACTGATGACGAGCAAGATTAAATCCTTCAATGAATTGAAAAGCGTGCAGAAGAGGCTCAAAGCGGGCCGCGACCCGAAGAAGCCCGGCATTACGGTGTGCGTCGGGACCGGCTGTCTGGCCTATGGAACCAAGAAGCTGGTGGAAAACTTCCGCGAGGAGCTCTCCAAGCGGGATCTCGCCGACAGGATCGATTTCCGGACAAGCGGCTGCCACGGATTCTGCGAACGGGGCCCGATGGTCGTCCTCTCCCCGGAGAAGATTTTCTACCAGCGGGTGGGGCTTGCGGACGCGGGAGAGATCATCGACAAGACCCTCCTGAAGGGGGAAATCATAGACCGGCTGCTCTACGTCGATCCCGCCACGGGCGAGAAGGTGGTCCACGAGGACGACGTGCCGTTCTATAAAAAGCAGTCGCGTCTGGTCTTCGGTCTCAACTTCCAGGTCGATCCGGAGAGCATCGAGGATTACCTCGCCATCGGCGGCTACGGCGCCCTGGGGAAGGCCCTGACGGGGATGAAACCGGAGGAGATCATCCAGGAGATCATCAAGGCGAACCTGCGCGGCCGCGGCGGCGGCGGGTTCCCGGCCGGCTGGAAGTGGGACGCCACGAGGAAGGCCCAGGGCGAACCCAAGTACATCGTCTGCAACGCGGACGAGGGCGATCCCGGCGCCTACATGGACCGCAGCCTCCTGGAAGGGAACCCCCATCTGGTCCTCGAAGGGATGGTTATCGGCGCTTACGCCATCGGCTCCAGCCAGGGCTACATCTACGTCCGGAACGAATACCCTCTCGCGGTGAAGAACATTCACATCGCCATCCGCCAGGCCCGTGAAGCGGGTCTCCTGGGCGAGAACATCCTGGGGAGCGGATTTTCCTTCGACGTGAAGGTCAACCGGGGCGGCGGCGCCTTCGTCTGCGGGGAGTCCTCGGCCCTCTTCGCCTCCCTGGAGGGTCGGGCCGGCGAGCCCCGCGCGAAGTACATCCACGCCACGGACAGGGGGCTCTACGACAAGCCCACCAACCTCAACAACGTCGAGACCTGGGCGAACGTCCCGTTCATCATCGAGCGGGGGGCCGACTGGTTCGCCGGTATCGGCACGGCCGGGAGCAAGGGGACGAAGATCTTCTCCCTGGTCGGGAAGATCAACAACACGGGTCTCGTCGAGGTCCCGATGGGTACGACGCTTCGGGAGATCGTCTTCGAGATCGGCGGCGGGATTCCCGACGGCCGGAAGTTCAAGGCGATCCAGACGGGCGGCCCCTCGGGCGGCTGCATCCCCGAGCAGTACCTCGATCTGCCGGTCGATTTCGACGAACTGACGAAGATCGGCTCGATGATGGGTTCCGGCGGCTTGATCGTCATGGACGACCGCAACTGCATGGTGAACGTGGCCAAGTACTTCACCAACTTCCTGGTCAACGAATCCTGCGGCAAGTGCGTTCCCTGCCGGGAGGGTATCCGGCGGATGCGGGACATCCTGGCTGACATCACCGAGGGCAAGGGCCGCGAGGGGGATGTGGAGCTCCTGGAGAAGATCTCCACGGGCATCCTCGACGGGGCCCTCTGCGCCCTGGGGAACAGCGCCCCCAACCCCGTGCTCAGCACGATCCGCTACTTCCGCGACGAGTACGCGGCCCACATCAAGGAAAAGCGCTGCCCCGCAGGCGTATGCAGGGATCTGATCACCTACAGCGTCGATGCCGAGAAGTGCACGGGCTGCATGGTCTGCGTGAAGGTCTGTCCCACGGGGGCGGCCAGCGGCGAGCGGAAGAAGGTCCATGTGATCGATCAGGCGAAATGCACCAAATGCGGCGCCTGTCGGGAAAGCTGTAAATTTGATTCCATCATCGTGAGGTAAAGGTAGAGAAAATGGTGAATCTGACGATAGACAACAGGAAGATCGAAGCGGAGGCCGGGCAGTTTATCCTGGATGTTGCCCGGGAGAATGGAATCGTCATTCCGACCCTGTGCTCGCACGAGTCCATCGAGCCGACGGGATCGTGCCGCCTCTGCGTCGTCGAGGCCAGGCAGGGCAAGAAGACGCGCATCGTCACATCCTGCCTTTACCCGGTGGCCAAGGGTATGATAGTTGATACGAGAAGCGAGCGGGTCATGAACGTCCGCCGTCTCGTCCTCCAGCTCCTGCTGGCCCGCTGCCCCGGGTCGGAGCAGCTCAAGGAGATGGCGGCAGAGATGGGCGTCGAGGCCGAACCCCGGTTCGTGCCGGACACAGACAACGTCAAGTGCATCCTGTGCCGGATGTGCGTGCGGACCTGCGAGAAGGTCGTCGGGGTCAGCGCCATCGGCTTCTCCTACCGGGGGCCGGAGAAGAACGTCTGCACCCCGTTCAAGGAGGAGTCGGAGACCTGCATCGGCTGCGGCGCCTGCGCCTACATCTGTCCGACGGGGCACATCGAGATGGAGACCACGGAGACCGGCGACACCCGGACGATCTGGGGCCGGACCTTCAAGATGAAGATCTGCAAGGTCTGCGGCCGGTACTTTGCCCCCGAGGATCAACTGGTCTACATCAGCCAGAAGACGGGCGTCCCGATTGAGGATCTGGCGGTCTGCATCAGCTGCCGGTAAAGTAAAGTATTGGGGTCAGGTCTGCCCCCCCTTGCTTATGTTCTCCAGTCGCTCAGCCGGCAGAGCGGATGGCTATTGACCATCGGGACCGTGGTTCGAGTCCGCTCCGGGGAGCCAGAATTCAATCCGCCGACTTCGGCGGTTCTTGTTTAACGACAAAACCCTGTGGGATGAACCCCTCGGGGTCTTGTCGTTTCCACCACATCCACGCCCACTTACGCCGCCCCGCACATCTTTCCTGAATCTCCGTTACGAAGCGCCCCGGCGATCCGAGTCTCTACAGACGGGTCCTCGTTCCGGTCCAGGCCAACGGAGCCGTTCTTCCGGCCTGGCTCTACGTGGGTGAAGCCCCGATCTCGGGCAGGCTCACGCCCATCGTATGCCCCCGCTGGTCCCGATAGCCTCCGCTCGGTCATATCTGGAGACCCCCCCAGAAAAACTGGTTGACACGCACGCCGAATTTAGTATAATGTATGCCAGTTTGGTCTGATCGGGCCGGATGGAAGCCGATGGGGCTGTCCAGGACGGGTCCGATTCGTTAAACCGAAAGACTGAGGCTGTTCAGGAATGGGACGAGACCCTGTGCGACTGGAGTCAGTGATGGAAGATCGATGGCTCTCCGTAGATGAGATTGCGGCCTATCTCGGCATCAAGCGGGATACGGTCTACAAGTGGATTTCTGAAAAGCAAATGCCGGCGCACCGAATGGG
>JAHJQP010000093.1 GCA_018819165.1 Pseudomonadota bacterium | reverse complement strand
GCCTTCGCGTGGGAGACGGCCGTCTCCGCGAGGACCTCCAGGGTGGCGTCGTTGGCCACCTCCCCCCTCTCGAGCATCCCGCAATGGCCGTGGTTCGTGTATTCGCAGAGGCAGACGTCGGTGATGACGAGGATGTCGGGCACCTTCTCCTTGATCCCCCGGATCGCCCGCTGGACGATCCCGTCGGCGGCCATCGCCCCGGAGGCGATTTCGTCCTTCCTCTCGGGGATCCCGAAGAGGAGGACCGCCGGGATCCCCAGCGCCTTCACCCGCTGTGTCTCACGGACGAGGTGATCGACGGACAGCTGAAAGATCCCCGGCATGGAGACGATCGGTTTTTTTACCTTCGTCCCCGGCACCGCGAACAGCGGATAGATCAGGTTGTCCACGGAGAGCGTCGTCTCCCGGATCATCCTCCGGAAATTCTCATTTTTCCTCAGCCTCCTCGGCCGGTAATCTGGGAAATTCATGGCGTTGCTCCTTTCTTTCAAAGCTTTAAAAAAGAAAGCGGGATATTGCCGCGGCGAGGCCGCTTTTTCCGGCAATACCTATCCTGGCTTAAGCCGCCGGATCAGCAACTTGCGCCACGTGGAAAAATAGGGAGCTGTCCCCCCTTTTTAATTTCCCCGTCCGTCAGGTAGCAGGCGGGGTCCGGGGACCAGACGTCTCCCGTCACCGCCTCGGCGCGGGCGCGGAAATTGCCGCCGCAGACGTCGAGCCACCGGCAGGCCGCGCACCTCCCCTTCAGGTGCGGACGCTTGTCCTTGAGTTTCGCCAGCAGGGGATGGTTCATGTCCGTCCAAATCTCGCTGAAGCGGCGCTTTCGGACGTTCCCGAAGGAGATCCCCCGCCAGAACTGGTCGGGGTGGACCTCGCCGTCCCAACTGATGCAGCCGATCCCGTGGCCGGAGCTGTTCCCCTCGTTCATCTTCAGGAGTTCCAGCACCTCCGCCGCCCGCTTGGGGTCCTCCTTGAGGAGGCGGAGATAGACGTAGGGGCCGTCGGCATGGTTGTCCACGGTGAGGACCTCCTTCGGAATCCCCCTGGAGAAGAGGTCCCGGGTCCGGTCCATGATCAGATCGAGGAGCGTCCGTGTCTCGGCCTGGGAGAGATCCTCCTCGACCAGTTTCGAACCGCGGCCCGAGTAGACCAAGTGGTAGAAGCAGCAACGCGGGATATTCTCGGTCTCGAGAAGGTCGAAGATGGCCGGGACGTCGGCGACGTTGTGGCGGTTGATCGTGAAACGGACGCCGACCTTGATCCCCCTATCCCGGCAGATCCGAATCCCCTTCATCGCCGCCTCAAAGGCCCCCGCCATACCCCGGAAACGGTCGTGCGTCTTCTGGGTCCCGTCGAGGCTGACGCCGACGTAGGAGAGGCCGATCTCCTGGAACACCTTCGCCTTCTCTTCGGTGATGAGCGTCCCGTTCGTCGAGATGACAGCCCGCATCCCGCGGTCCACAGCGTACTGCGCGAGTTCCGGCAGGTCGGGACGCATGACGGGCTCGCCGCCGGAAAAGAGGAGCACCGGGGCGCCAAAGGCGGCCAGATCGTCGATCATCGCCTTGGCCTCCTCCGTCGTCAGCTCGTCCGGATAGAGGCGGTCCTGCGAACTGGAGTAGCAGTGAATGCAATGCAGGTTGCACCGCCGCGACATGTTCCAGACGACCACCGGCTTCTTGTCCTTGGAAAACTGGAGAAGATGCGAAGGTAGCTTTCCCGATTCCCGGTGATACCGGAGGACATCCCCCGGCTCCACCGCCCCGCAATACAGCTTCGAAATACCAATCATGTATTCTTACCTTTTTTTCGCGTCTATTTTTTGTTTATTCCCTTCGTGCAGGGAAGTCAACCGACCATGGAAAGGCGGTGAGCGCATCGACCAGCCCCGGGATCGTGTAGCGCTCCTGGAAGATATCCACAGGAAGGCCAGCCTTCCTCGCCGCCGCTTCGGTTACCGGGCCGATGCAGGCGATCCGGACCTTGGACGGAAGGCGAAAATCCGGCCCCATGATTCCGAGGAAATGGGTGACCGTCGAGGGGCTCGTTAATGTGACCGCATCCACCTTCCCCTCCTCGAACAGTGTCGTAAGTTCCGAAGCGTCGCGGTCCGAACGGACGGTCAGGTAGGCGGTCACGACATCCACATCCGCTCCCATTTTTGCGAGGCCCTCGGGGATGACGTCGCGCGCCTGCGCCGCCCGCGGAAGGAGAACACGGCGCCCCCGGAGATCCTCCCCGGTGAAGGCCTTGACCACTCCCTCGGAGATGAACTCCTCCGGCACGAGGTCCACACGGATTCCGCGTGCCTCAACCGCCGAGGCCGTCGCCGGACCGATCGTGGCGATCCGGATCCCCTTGAGATCCCGGATGTCCCGTCCCCGTTCCCGGAGACGGCTGAAGAAGAAGGCCGCACCGTTGGCGCTCGTGAAGATGATCCACCGGTAGCTCTCCAGTCGGTCGATCGCCCCGTCGAGCGCTTCCCAGCTCTCTGGCGGTGCGATCCGGATCACCGGGAAATGGATCACCCGCGCCCCTCTGGCCCGGAGGAGTTCAGACAGCTCCTCCGCCTGCGCCTCCGGCCGGGTGATCACGACCCCCCGGCCGAAGAGGGGCTTCGTCTCGAACCAGTTGAGGGTCTCCCGCAGGTCTACCACCCCGCCGACGACGAAGATCGACGGCGGCAGGAAGCGGCGCTCTTCGGCCCTCTGCGCGATATTGCCGAGGGTCCCGGTCAGCGTCTCCTGGTCCGGCGTAGTCCCCCAACGGATGAGCGCGGCGGGGGTTTCCG
>JAHJQP010000092.1 GCA_018819165.1 Pseudomonadota bacterium | reverse complement strand
CATCACGGCCAAATGCTCGCTCGAGACGGCATCGGCCCGCGAGGCGGACTGCTTCACCACGGTCAGCGAGATCACCGCCTCGGAGGCGAAGAACTTCCTCGGCCGGACGCCGGACCTGATCACCCCGAACGGCCTCGACATGGAGAGCATCCCCGACCTGGCGGACGACCGGGCGCCTGCTCTGGAGTCCCGGACACAACTCCTCGCCGCAGCCGGCCGTTTCCTCAGAAGGGATTTTCCCGCTGAAACAAGAATCATGCTGATCTCGGGACGTTACGAATTCAGCAACAAGGGAATCGACCTCTTCCTGTCCGCCCTCGGCCGCTTGAACGGGGAGATGGAACCGAACCAGACTATCCTCGCTTACCTGTTCGTCCTGAGCGGCTACACCGATCTGATCCCCTCCCTGAAAAGCGACGCGGCCAGGCCCGACCCGGTGAACCCGCCAATCGCCACCCACCGCCTCCATAACGAGGCGTCCGATCCCATCCTGCAGACCTGCGACCGTCTGGGACTCAAAAACCTCCCCCAGAACCGGGTCCAGGTCATCTACATCCCTGCGTACCTCAACGGCCACGATGGTTTGGTCAACATGAGCTACTACGAGGCCCTCTCGGGATGCGACCTCGGAATCTTCCCCTCCTACTACGAACCCTGGGGCTATACCCCCCTGGAAAGCGCGGCCCACGCCGTGCCGACAATCACGACCGATCAGGCCGGCTTCGGTCTCTGGGCGCAGAAGTCGGCGGGTGAGTGCAACGGGATCATCCTCCTCAAGAGGATAGGACAGGAATGGTCCGCGGTCGCGGACAATCTCCATGCGGTCTTTCACGACTTCCTCGGTAAAAAGGAGGAGGATCTGCAGAGCATGCGTGCGGCGGCCCGCGCAATCGCATCCCGGGCGAATTGGAAAGATTTTTTTCAGAACTACCAGAAGGCGTACGGCCGAGCCCTTGCAGCCGCCGAGGCGCGGGCGGAGAAGCTCACCGCCGAGGATCTCCGGACCGAGATGAAATACACCTTCGCCGGAATGGTCTCCGTTTCGCCCCACTTTCGGACATTCACAGCGGTGGCCAACCTTCCAGAGAAGATCTCCCGGCTCCGGGAGCTGGCCTACAACCTCTGGTGGATCTGGAATCCCGGCGCCCGCGCGCTTTTCTCCTCCCTCGACCCCAATGTCTGGGCGGTGATGGGCAATAATCCAGTCCGGATGCTGGAGAACGTCTCTCCTGAAAGGCTGTTAGAGGCCTCGGAAAACGCCAGTTATATGAACCTCTACACGCAGATCTTCAAGCAGTTCGAAGATTACATTGAAGACCGGGCCCCGGCCCCCCAGGTGGGACCGATGAACGGCCTGAAATGGTCTTCGCCGGTCGCCTACTTCTCGACGGAATACGGCCTCCACGAGTGCCTGCCTATCTACTCGGGGGGACTCGGCACGCTCTCCGGCGACCACCTGAAAACGGCGAGCGATCTGAACATCCCCCTCGTCGGCGTCGGCCTCCTTTACAAGAATGGCTTTTTCAAACAGATCATCGACAAAAACGGCGCACAGACGGACGAATATCCGGAGAACGACTTCTCCAGCATGCCCGTGCAGATCGTCCAGGACGACCGGGGGGACGCCGTCCAGATCTCCCTCGAACTGCCCGGGCGGACGCTCTTCGCCAACATCTGGGAGGTCAAGGTGGGACGCGTCTCGCTTTACCTCCTGGACACCGATGTCCAGCGGAACGCCCCGCAGGACCGGAGGATCACGGAACGCCTCTACTGCGCTGAACAGCGGACTCGAATCGAACAGGAGATTCTCCTTGGGATGGGGGGCGTCCGGCTCCTGAAGAAGCTGGGGATCCGCCCCCGCGTCTACCACATCAACGAAGGGCATTCCGCCTTCCTCGTATTCGAGCGGATCGCCTCTCTGATGACTGAGGAAAAATTTTCCTTCGACGAGGCAAGCGAATTCGTGCGGGGGGGGACGGTCTTCACGACCCATACGCCGGTGGAGGCGGGCAACGAGCAGTTCAGCAAGGAGCTCATCGAGCACTATTTCGCAAACTTCGTCAAGAGAACCGGGATCTCCTGGTCGCAGTTCTGGGAACTCGGAAAAAAGGAGAGCGGCGAGGGGAAGTCCTTCTTCATGACGATCCTGGCCCTCAAGATGGCCCACAAGAGTAACGCCGTGAGCCGTCTCCACGGTCAGGTTTCCCGGCGTATGTGGCGGGAGGTCTGGAAGGGGTTCGACGAGGCGGATATCCCCATCAGCCATATCACGAACGGCGCCCATGTGCTCTCCTATATCGCCCCGCGGATGAAGACCCTCCTGGACACCTATCTCGGCATGGGCTGGGAAAGGGACATCAACGACACCGAACGGTGGGCGCGCGTCCAGGACATCCCCGATACCGTACTTTGGCGGACGAGGTACGAACTCCGGCAGGAAACAATCGATTTCCTGCGGGATTACCTCTCGCACAACTGGATGAATTACGGCTACACGAAGACCTGGCAGGAGGAGCTTTTCTCCAAACTCAATCCGGTGGCCCTGGTGATCGGATTTTCCCGGCGCTTCGCCCCCTATAAGCGGGCCGACTTGATCCTATCCGACCTCGACCGCCTGGACCGGATCATAAACCACCCCACCCGTCCCGTCCATATCATCTTCGCCGGCAAGGCCCACCCGAACGACACAATGGGGAAGGACCTGATCAAAAAGGTCATCGGCGTCTGCAAGGACGAGCGGTTCCGGGGAAAGATCTTCTTCATCGAAGGGTACGACATCCGGATCGCCCGCCACCTCGTCCAGGGGGTTGACGTCTGGTTGAACAATCCCCGCCGCCCTTTGGAGGCGAGCGGCACCAGCGGCGAGAAGGTGGTCGCGAACGGCGTCCTCAACCTGAGCATCTCCGACGGGTGGTGGGTCGAAGGGTATGATGGGACGAACGGCTGGACCATCGGCCCCGTCGTCAAGGGGTACAACAAGGAGCCTGAAAACGCCGACGAGGAGGACAGTCAATCCCTCTACGCGACGCTCGAGAACAGCGTGATCCCAACCTTCTACGACCGCGAGATGTCCGGACTCCCCGAGAAATGGATCGCCATGATCAAACGGTCCATGCAGACCCTCGTTCCCCATTTCAACACGCAGCGGATGCTTCTCGAATACTACCACGATCTCTATCTTCCCACGGCGCGGCGGGAGCACGAGCT
>JAHJQP010000091.1 GCA_018819165.1 Pseudomonadota bacterium | reverse complement strand
GAGAGATAAACCCCTTTTTTAAGCCGCAGCAAAAACTTCTCGGCAACCAGCTTTTCCGCTATTTTATAAGACGTATTGTCTTTTTCAATATCCAGCAATTTCCTGAGATCGGACAAAGAGACGATCTTCACCCCGGACTTCTTGATGATTTTAATGATATCCACGATGCGCATAGTTCTCAACACCTGCACGGTAATATACAGTATCTGCGAACGTTGTCAAGAACAAAAAGGGGGGACAGCTCCCGATTATTTGCTTCCCTCCTTACTCCTCACTTCTTCCTCGTATATTTCCTCTTGACAAGGCAGTTGCAGGAACATATTTTTAACAAAAGAGTTAAGGAAGTATTCCTGATATGAATCGTGACGCGTGGCGGTCATTAAAGAAAAACCTGTTTTTCACGACGGAGGACGTTGCCGGTCAATTTGGCATCACGAGGGCCGCTGCCCATGTCCTCTGCAGCCGTCAGGTTAAAAACGGCGCCTTCATCTTTATGAGATTCGGGACGCGACGGATAAATTCCACACGCTGGTCGTTGAATTGAAATCGCCGGATTATCCCCGCAGTTTGAAGCTGGAGATGCGCAAAGGGATTGAGATTGCCGGAACCGAGCGGGCCATCGCGTACAGCCGTTTTTCATCGGTACAGGTGTATGTCCGGACCATTCCGCTTCAGGACATGATGACGTCAAAGATCGAAGATTTCCTGCATAGGAAGGAAATTCGCGATGCCTATGACCTCGAATTCTTGGTCAAAAAAGGCGTGAAGGCCGATATAACCAGCGAGAAGGCGGACCAGATCCTGGCTACCATTGATGTATTGACCCGTCAGGACTACAACGTAAAGCTGAGTTCTCTGCTGGAGGCAGATTAAAGAGCCTATTACCGGCAGAATAATTTCATGATTTTAAAGCAAACCTGTGGGTCAGGTCTTGATGGTGAGCCGAGCCTGCCCCTGAGTTTATCGAAGGGAACCATAGCGTTTCAGCCTTGCTAAATAAATACGAGGGACAGCGCCGTGGCTGTCCCCCCTTTTTGTTTATAGCATTTCCCCGCGGACGGAGATGGTCACGACCTCGATGGGGACGCTCTTTCCCGCCTGGGCCATCCCCTTCCGGACGATGACCGGGAGCCCCTGGCAGCAGGGGACCTCCATGACGACCACCGTGACGCTTCTGATCGCCGCCGTCGCAAAGATGGCGGCGAATTTTTTTACGTACCCCTCCACGTCATCCAATTTGGGGCAGCCCACAAGGAGCGTCTTCCCCCTGAGCAGTTCGTCGTGGAACCGGGGATAGGCAAACGGCGTGCAGTCCGAGGCGACGAGCAGATCGGCTCCCCGAAGGAACGGCGCCGTCGGCGGGACGAGCGTGATCTGGACCGGCCAGTGGGTCAGGGCCGAGAGGCCGGAAGGGGGCCTCGCGACCGGAATGTTGGCCTTCTCGCAGGCGGTCTGCGGGATTTGCGGGGCGAAGCTCTGCATGAGCGTGGACGGGCAGCCGCAGGCCATCGTCTGCTCTGCTCCGGCCATGTGCAGACCGGGACCGTGCTCCCTTGCGGTGTGCATGACTGCCGCCGGGCCGTGCGGGTGAGCGGCCGTCCCCTCTTTTGTTTTTCGGACGTGTTCCTTGGCGGCCTCCTCGTTGAAGGCATCCACCTCCGCGTCCACAACCTTAAGGGCGTCCTTCGGGCATTCGCCGAGGCAGGCCCCGAGGCCGTCGCAGTACTTCTCGGCCACGAGCCGCGCCTTGCCGTCTATGACCTGGATGGCGCCCTCGGCACACGAGGGAACGCACAGCCCGCAACCGTCGCATTTGTCTTCGTCGATCTGGATGATCTTTCTGATGCTTTTCATGATGACCTCCTTTTAATACTGGGACAGTATACTTAATTCGCGAATTACGTATACGGTCCCCGGAATTACGGAATTAACTGCCCCCGAACGGCTGCTTTTCCCGGTGTCGGGAAATAGGGGCGCTGTCCCCTCTTTTTCACATTATATCAAAAAGCGCTTTGACATAGGTCAAAGAGATGTGTAATTATTTAACCCCTATAACTCCCAGGAGGACCGGATGAAAGAGGTGAGCGGACAATTGGCTGGGATTCCCCTTTTTTTGGGGCTTTCCGGGGAACAGTACGACGCCCTGGCGCGGATCGGCGTCCGGCGTTCCTCCCGCAAGGGCGAGCGGATCTTCTCCGAAGGTGACGAAGGGACGGGCTTTTATGTGGTCGTCACGGGCCGGGTGAAGATCTTCAAGGTCTCCGCGGAGGGGAAGGAGCAGATCCTCCATTTTTTTGGACCGGGAGAGTCGTTCGGAGAGGTGTCCGTTTTCACCGGACAGGGGTTTCCGGCGGATGCCGTGGCCGCCGCCCAAACCGCCCTCCTCTTCTTTCCCAGGACATCCTTCATTGCCCTCATTCGGAACGACCCGGTCCTCGCCCTGAATATGCTGGCGCAGTTGTCGCAGCGCCTGCGCCAGTTTGCGGGCCTGATCGAGGACCTGTCGCTCAAGGAGGTGCCGGAGAGACTCGCGAAATACCTGCTCTATCTGAGCGGCCGGGACGGCGACGCCAGGGCGGCGGAGCTGGACGTCTCCAAGGGGCAGCTTGCGTCGCTCCTGGGGACGATCCCGGAGACCCTCTCCCGGATCCTCACGAAGATGAATCGCCAGGGGCTGATCCGCTCCCGGGGGGCGCAGATTACGATCCTGGACCGCCCGGGCCTCGATGCGATCGCCTCGGAGGGGAAGAAGCTACCGTAGAAAATAGCCTTTAAAAAAATAGAGGACAACCATTCATTCACGCTGGGCTTAAAGTGATTGTCGGGGAGAGGCAGAGACGATCGAACAAAAAAGGGGCGCTGTTTCGTAAGGGAGGTGAAAAGACATGGAGATCATAGATTTGCAGAGCAGAGAGGTTTTCAGCCATCAGGGGCGCGGCGTTGCGGCGCTCGTGGAAGAGCCGTATCTTAAGATCCGTCAGGTCGGTCTGGAGCCGGGGAAGGATGTTCCCGTCCATACGGCGGATGCCCCGGTGATCATCCAGGTGGTTCGCGGTGAGGGGAACTTCTCCGTGGGAGAGGAAACCGTCCGCATGGGGCCGGGGAAGCTGCTCCGCGTTCCCTCGGGCGAGTCGATGGGGATCTGGAACGACTCGCAAGATCCTTTGGTTTTTCTGGTCATCAAGATGCCGCTTCCGGAGGAGAGGCCCCGGGAAGCGGCCGTGAGCGTTCAGAAAGGCCTCTTCGTAAATCTCGTCGATTTTGCGCCGCCCAAGCCGGGGAAAGAGGGGGCATTCGCGGAGTGGTTCCGCCGCTCCAGCGAGGTTTTCGCGAAGCATCCCGGGTTCATCTCCCGGACGCTCCTGGGGCCGATCGAGGGCGGCAGCCGCTATGCCGCGATCGTCGAGCACGAATCGAAAGAGACCTTCATGGACATGCACTTGAGTGATGACCGCGAGCAGCTCTTCCATCAGGTGGAGCCGCTGCTCCTCGGCTCGTCCACGCCCCATTTCTATGAGCGGCTCATCTCTTATCGAAAGTGAATCTCCCTGCCCACGGGACGGGGCATCTTTAAAAACGTAAAATTCAAGACCTGACCCCGACTTTGATCTCAGGAGAGAAAATGGCTGCAGCGGAATTGATAAGGAAGGCCAAGGCAGAAGACCGAACCGCCCTGACCGAGGCGGAATCGAAAGCGGTGCTCAAGCAGTACGGCGTGCCGGTCGTGGAGGAGAAGATCGCGGCGACGTTAGAGGAGGCCGTGGCCGCCGCGGAGGAGATAAGGTTTCCTGTCGTCCTGAAGGGCCTGGGTGCGAAACTGACCCACAAGACGGAGCGGGGTCTCGTCCGTCTGAATTTGAAGGATGCCGGGGACGTACGCCGGGCAGCGCAGCAGGTGGCCGCGTCCGCGGGGGCCGATCTCGAGGGGTACCTGATCCAGCCGATGCTCTCCGGCCGCCGGGAGTTCGTCGCCGGCCTCTCCTGCGATCCCCAGTTCGGTCCGGTCGTCATGTTCGGCCTCGGCGGCATCTTCACCGAGGCCCTCGACGACGTCGCCTTCAGCATCGCTCCCGTGGATGAAAACCATGCCGGGCAGATGATCGATGAATTACGGGCAAAAATGCTCCTCGGGCCGTTCCGCGGCGAGGCGGCGGCGGCCCGCGATCAGATTGTCCGCGCCCTGGTCGGTCTCTCCCGCATAAGCATGGAGCTTGAGGACGTGACCGAGGTGGACATCAACCCGCTCCTAGTCGGCCCGGACGGCCGGGTGACGGCCGTGGACGCCCTGATCATCCTGGGCGAGCGGCCCGCGGCGAAGACCTCCCATCCGCCGATAGACCCGATGGCGATCGCGAAGCTCTTCTACCCCCGCTCCATCGCCTTCGTCGGCGCCTCCGGGACATTAGGCAAGTGGGGGTACAGACTTTTCTGCAATACGGCCGCGGGGGGGTTCAAAGGGCCGATCTATCTTGTCAACTCCAAAGGCGGGGAGATTACCGGCCGGCCGACCTTCAAATCGGTGGCGGAGATCCCGGGGCCGGTCGATCTGGCCGTGGTGACCATACCGGCGATGAAAGTCCTGGACCTGATTCCCCAGTTCAAAGAAAAGAAGATCAGGAACATGCTCCTTATCACCTCCGGATTCGCCGAAACCGGCGCCGAGGGGCGGCGCCTGGAGGAAGAATTGGTAAGCGCGGCGCGCGAGGCTGGCATCCTGATCTTAGGCCCCAACACGATGGGGATCTGCAATCCTCACGACAACCTCTTCTGCTGCGGATCCAACGTCCGTCCCCGGCCTGGCGCAACCACTATCGTCTCCCAGTCGGGGAACCTGGGTGTGCAGCTCCTCGGCTTCGCCGAACACGAGGGGGTCGGTATCCGCGCCTTCATCGGTTCGGGAAACGAGGCGATGATCACGATCGAGGATTACATGGAGGCGTTCGAGGTCGATGAGCTGACGCAGACGGTCGTGCTCTACCTGGAAAGCATCAAGAACGGCCGCCGTTTCTTTGAATCCGCCCGGCGCGTGGGCAAGAAGAAGCCGGTCGTTATGCTCAAGGGGGGGCGCACCCAGGCGGGGAACCGCGCCGCGGCGAGCCACACGGGGGCGCTCGCCTCGAACATCCGGGTCTTCGACGCCGCCGCCCGCCAGGCGGGGATCGGCGTCGTGGAGCAGCCGATGGACCTCCTCGACCTGTCGGCCGCCTTCTCCTCCCTCCCCCTCCCCCGTGGCAACCGGGTCGCCGTGCTGACCCTGGGCGGCGGCTGGGGGGTCGTTGCCTCCGACCTCTGCGTGGAGAATGGCCTCACGATTCCAGATCTCGCTCCGGAGCTGATCGCGCGGATCGATCAGATCCTCCCCCCCTACTGGAGCCGTTCCAACCCCATCGATCTCGTGGGCGAATTCGGCCCCAAGATCCCGATGCAGGTCATCGAGGAGCTGCTGGAGTGGGACGGGTGCGATGCGGTGATCCATCTGGGCATCATGGGATCGCAGGTTTTCCTCAAGCAGATGATTGCTTCGATCCGTGCGGTCGATCCGGTGATGGACCGGAAAGTCCTGGAAGCGATTCCCGGAGCGCTCGCCGAGTTTGAAAAAAGCTACCTGGAACATACGGTCCGCCTCATGGAGAAGCACGGCAAGCCGGTCTTCGGGGTGAATCTTCTTCCCGACGAAAATGCCCGCACGATCATGGACGTCGAGGGGAGCCCCTACAAGGGGGTCTCCTTCCTGACGCCGGAGCGGGCCGTCAAGGCCCTGGCCCGGATGTACGCCTACCGGCAGTGGCGCGACGGGGAGGAATAAGGAGATATTTGAGAAAGGGCTTGGCGATTTATGGGTAAACTGTATATGATCCGGCACGGTCAGGCCTCCTTTGGGAGCGAAAACTACGACCGGCTTTCGGAGATGGGGGGCGAACAGTCCCGGATCCTGGCGAATCATTTGCTGGCAATCGGCCTCGCGCCGGATGCGCTCTATTCCGGCGCGATGGAAAGGCAGAAGGACACAGCCCGTGCGATGGTCGATCTCTACGGGGAACGACGCGTTTCGCTCCCGGAGTTGTGGATCGAAGAGGCCTTCAACGAGTACGACTCCCGGGCGATCATCGTCTCGTACGTGGCGGATTTGGCCGGGGAAGATCCTTCGCTTCCTGAGGATCTCGCGAACATGTACACGGACAGGAAGGCCTTCCAACGGGTATTCGAGAAGATCCTGATCCGCTGGGTCACCGGCCGGTACCGGAAGCCGGGGATCGTCACCTGGGAGGCGTTCCGGGAGCGGGTTAACGACGGACTCAAGCGGATCATTTCGGAAAACGGCCGGGGCAAGACGATCGTCATTTTCACCTCCGGCGGCCCCATCTCGGCGGTGATCCAGACGGCCCTGGGCCTGTCGGATGAAAACGCCCTGCGGGTCGCCTGGCAGATCGCCAACAGCTCCGTGACGAAATTCGTTTATGACGGGGAGCGCCTGACGCTGGCGGCGTTCAACGAGACCGCACATCTGACCCTGAAAAAAGACCCGGCGCTGGTCACGTACCGGTAACGCCGGTCCCTTCCCGCTTCAGTTCGAGGCCGGGTCTGAAACTGAGAGCCCCGCCCGCAGGGTGGGAAT
>JAHJQP010000090.1 GCA_018819165.1 Pseudomonadota bacterium | reverse complement strand
GGTTGATGAAGACCATGCGCGAGGCGCTGTTGTACGACCGTTTTTCGAACATCCGGAGAATGACCTGGGCGACAAACGTCAGCGTGCCGCCCAGGGAAGAGGACGTATTGAGGGTGAACCGGCCGATGCTTTCAATAGCTGTGATCATGACGCACTCGTAAACCGTCGCTTAGGATTCTGAAAAAATTTGCGTAAATTTTAACACAACCGGCCTGTGCCTGCAAACGGGAACTTATCGAGGCCCTTGCCAGTAAGGGCGCTGTCGAGCAGTTGCAGGGGGTGAAGGACGGCGATCCGGTCCTGTTCGTCCATATTGCCGCCGATCGTCACCCGGCATCCCGGACATCCTGTGGCAACGACACGGGCGCCCGTCTCGCGAATGCGCTTTATCTTTTTTCCCGTGATCCCTTTTGCAACCTCGGGGAAATCAAACTGGAAGGTCCCGCCTCCCCCGCAGCAGGCGTTTGCCTCTTCCATCTCTACATATTCGACCTGAGGCAATGCCTGGAGGATCTTTCTCGGAGCGCTGCTCACCCCTTGAGCGCGAACCAGGTGGCAGGGGTCATGATAGGTAACCCGGATCTTCTCACTTGTGTAGTCCTTGCGCAGGGGAAGCTCATCGATCCTTTCGGCAACATACTCCATGACATCCTGCGTCTTTCCTTTGAGGATCTCTGCCTGGGTGGTGTCCAACCCCTTCCGTTTCAGCAGGTCAATATACTCCTTCCGAAAGGCGGCGCCGCAGGTGGCGCAGTCAACCAGTACGGCATCCACACGGGCCCGGGACAGGGTGGAGATATTCTGCTGCACATTCTTCAGGGGAAGATCTCTCTCCCCCGACAGGATCGCGGCGATTCCACAGCAGTCCTCGGCCGCGGGAATCTCAATCTCCAGACGGAGCTTCTTCAGGACGTTAACGACCGCCTGTCCCACGTTTCCCGCGAAATAATTGGTGAAACAGCCCGTAAAATAGAAAATTCGGCCCTTCGGTTCCCCGTCCGGGCAGATCACCCCGGCAAATTGATCCCGAAAGGGCCTGGGGTTGACCAGCGGTAGCTTTCCGGCCGGGATGTTTCCGATCCGCATCCCCTTGGCAAGGTTCTCTATCAGCCAGTTGCGCCCGAGCCTGGCGAAGATAATCGAGGAGTGAAGCAACTTCTCATTGGTCAATAACTGGAAAACCAGACGCTTCTTCCAGTTGAGCCCATACTGTTTAACCAGCTCCGCCCGCAAGTTGTTAAAGACCTGATCATGTCGCACGCCGCTCGGACAATTCACCACGCAGGTCTCACACAGAAGACAGGTCAGGATGATCTCTTTAAACCGTTTCGAAAAGGGAATTTTCCCCTCCAGGAAGTACTTTACCAGTTGAATCCTGCCCCGGGGGTTTGCGGCCTCGATCAACACCTGCTGGTAAACCGGACATGACGAGGTGCAGAGCCCGCATTTATTGCAGCGATTGACAATATCCTTCGTCTCTTGCGTTTCCTGATGATCCATCCACCAACTCCAGGTCCGGTTACACGATCAGGACGACTTTATCCGGGTTCAAGATATTCAGAGGGTCAAAGGTCTTTTTGATATTCCTCGTGATCTCCATCGCCACCTCCCCGAGCTCAAACGGGAGAATCTCTCTCTTGGCGATCCCGATGCCGTGCTCCCCGGTCAGTGTGCCCCCCAGTTCCACGGCCTTGCGCGAGATCTCGTCGATGGCCTTCACCACCCGTTTCATCTCTTCCTGATCACTGCTGTCCGTAAGAATCAGGGGATGGAGATTCCCGTCCCCGGCATGGGCGACCACGGGAATGAGCAGTTGATACTTCTCGGCAATCCTGGTCACCTCCTGGAACATGGCCACCAGATTTCCCACCGGAACGGTGCAATCCTCGGCGATCGCGGTGGGTCTTAGCCGCGCCCCGGCCCCATACGCGGAACGCCGGGCTTTCCAGATCTCGTCGTTCTCTTCCACTGTTCCGGCGACTTTGACCTCATGGGCGCCCATTTCCCGGCAGAGCTGGGTGAGCCGCCCGGACTCTCCGGCCACCGCCGCTTCAGGGCCGTCGACTTCAATCAACAGCAGGGCCTCCGCTTCGCGGGGAAGGCCCAGATGCATATAGTCCTCGATGACGTTGATGGAAACCTTGTCTACGATCTCCAGCGCCACCGGCAGGATCCCGATTTCGAAAACCCTGGCGACGGTCCTTCCGGCATCGCTCAGGTTCTTAAAGACGGCCTGGAGCGTCCTTTTCGTCTCGGGGAGGGGGATCAGTTTCACCGTGATTTCGGTGATCAATCCGAGGGTCCCTTCCGAGCCGCAGAACAGTTGCGTCAGGTTGTATCCCGTCACATTCTTGAGGGTCTTCCCCCCGGTGCGCAGAACCTCCCCGGAGGCGAGGACGACCTCCAATCCGAGGAGGTAGTCACTGGTGACGCCGTATTTGACCGCCCTCGGCCCGCCCGCATTCTCAGCCACATTCCCTCCCATGGTTGAAACAGCCATGGAGCCGGGATCCGGGGGGTAATACAAACCCCTTTTCGTGAGCTCTTTCTGGAACTCCATGTTGATCACGCCGGGCTGAAAAACGGCAACGCGGTTCACTTTATCGATCTCGATAATCCTATTCATCTTTGTGAAGACCAGGACGATCCCTCCCCGGGTGGGTACGGACCCTCCGGCGAGGTTGGTCCCCGCGCCGCGAGCCGTAACCGGAATTCTTTCCCGGGAGGCCACTTTCATGATCCGGGAGACCTCTTCCGTGCTGACCGGCAAAAGCGCCGCTTCAGGCTGCCCCTGAACTATAAAGGCGTCGTACGAATACAGGAGAAGATCTTCCTCATTGTCGAAGTACCTCCCCTCGCCCACAATCGCTTTAAGCTCGTCTTTGACCACTTGACTGAGCATCGTCGATTATCCTCCTTACTTTTTGACGACATGCTTTCCTGTCGCCGGTTTCTTGAGGCAGATCATTTTCCGGCCTTTACCTGCTCCACGATCTCCTTAAATTCCTGCTCGGTAAGCACGCGTTTCAAATCATGGGAACGCCGCTTGATCCGATTGAGAACCTCCATTTTCTTGTCCTCACTGATTTCGAGGCCAAGTTTCTCCGCCCAGACCATAATATTGTCCACACCGCTCTCCGATGCCCCCCACCGTGGAATGGATGACTTCCGCTCCCGAAAGAACCGCCATGATCGTATTGGCCACCCCGAGACCGAAGTCCGAGTGGAAGTGGATCTCAAGGGGCTTCGCTACCCGCTCTTTCACCTTCCGGGTGAAGTAGCTCGCGGCCTGGGGGGAGAGTACGCCAAAGGTCTTGCCAAATAATCCGTTTCGGGAATCCCCGTGTTGGGCCCCAACTTTTTGGGGTCCATTGATCGTGAAGTCATTAAGAAATACCGAGAGTTTTGTCAATGTTTTATTTCAGCGCAAACCGCGGAAGATGGCCTAAAATGCTGAGAGGGGCAACGTCATGGTCCATAGGGAGGCTCTGTACGGCGAATGGAAAAAACCTGCCCTTTTTCGCTGTTTAAAATGAGGAAGGCCATTGACAAAATCCATTTAAAGTTTATATTACCACCGTCATTTCAAAACGTGTTGGAGGAAAATATGAAGGAAAATAAAGGCAGAAAAACATTTATCATGTTTCTGTTGGCCTTTCTGATCGGGTTTTTCGTGGTGTCGATTATGGAGGTCCTGCGCTCGTCTTTTGTACCGACGGCGCCCGGACCGGATGTGCAGGTGGCCTCTGCGCTCCCCACCGGCGAAGTCTCACGCACACCCGTATCATTTGCGGATTTGGCCGAGAAACTGAAACCGTCCGTGGTCAACATCAGCACCACCAAGACGGTCCGCGGCGGCGGATCCCGCTCCCCCTTCGGCCAGGGAACACCCTTTGACCGTTATTTCGGCGGGGACGAATTCTTCGAACGTTTCTTCGGTGATGTTCCCCAGCGGTCGTTCAAGCAGAGGAGTCTCGGTTCGGGATTCATCATCAGCCATGACGGTTATATCTTCACCAACAACCACGTCGTGGAGCAGGCCGACAAGATCATCGTGAAACTGTCCAACGGCAAGGAATATGAGGCGAAGGTCATCGGCAAGGACGCCAAGACGGACCTCGCCCTGATCAAGATCAAGTCGGATGACAGCCTCCCGGTCGCGGAAACGGGCGATTCGGACAAGCTCCGGGTCGGCGACTGGGTAATGGCTATCGGCAACCCCTTTGGCCTGGAGCAGACGGTCACCGCAGGCATCGTCAGTGCGAAGGGCCGCGTCATCGGCGCCGGTCCCTATGACAACTTTATCCAGACCGACGCCTCCATCAATCCGGGAAACAGCGGCGGTCCGCTCTTCAACATGGAGGGCAAGGTCATCGGCATCAATACGGCCATCGTCGCCCAGGGGCAGGGGATCGGTTTCGCCATCCCGATCAGCATGGCAAAAAGCATCCTGCCCGATCTGAAGGCGAAGGGGAAGGTCACCCGCGGCTGGCTGGGGGTGTCCGTTCAGGATATCACCGAGGAGATCGCCAAGAGCATGAAGCTCAAGGACCGGAGCGGGGCTCTGATCGCCGATGTGTTCAAGGGGGATCCCGCCGACAAGGCCGGCCTGAAATCGGGCGATGTGGTGACCGAGATCAACGACAAGAAGATCAGGGACACGCATGAACTGCTGATGCTGATCGCCGGATTCCGTGTCGGGGAAACGGTCAAGATAAAGGTCCTCCGGGAAGGACAGGAGAAGCTCGTCAACATCACTATCGCCGAGCGGAAGGAGCGGGCGGAAATCGCCGCGGCAGGCGAGGAAGGCGAGGCCTTCGGCATGACGGTCCAGGAGATCACGCCGGAGATCGCAAAGTATCTGGGATTGGCCATCAAAAAGGGCGTTATAGTGGTGGACGTTCAGGAGGGTAGTGTAGCCGACGAGGTCGGCATCCAGCCGCAGGACATCATCCTGCAGGTCAACAAGATGAAGATCGAGACCATGAAGGATTATACCCGAGAAATCGTCAAGGCGGCGGCAGGGAAAAACGGCATCCTGCTCCTGATCAAGCGGGGAAAGTCGACCTTCTTCGTGCCGCTGTCGAAATGAGACCTGCACAACTGGAAAACCAGCTCCCGGAAAAAGAGGGGCGCTGTTCCTAATTTTCCGTTTAGCGCAGGAGAAGATGCAGGGTCGAAAAAATGTCTTGAACGAGAAGGGGGCTGATTTTTAAAGGTCTCTGATAAAGCTCTCGAAGTAGCGACGGTAAGGGAAACTGGGGAAAGCCGGATGGGATGCCGTGAAGATCTGTT
>JAHJQP010000014.1 GCA_018819165.1 Pseudomonadota bacterium | reverse complement strand
TTGAACACCGGTTCGAGCGCCCTGGCATTCGGGATGAACGAATCGCCGTTCACGAAAACCTCGTCCGCGCCTTCGGTAAGCTTCTGCATGGCCACGAACTTCTTGTCCTGCTCCAGGTCCGCCTTCTGCCAGCCCTCCGTCTCGCGCCAGATAACCGCGATCTGCCGGTGATCAATCCGGCCGCGGTAGACCAGGTATCGCCGACCCTCATCGTCGTAGACGCGCCGCGTCCGGACGTGCAGTCCCAGAAGGTAATTGAACGTCTCGGGAACGTCCGCCACCTTCTCACAAGTCTGACCGTCGGCGTGGATATGGAGCTTGTAGCTGAACGGACGGGCCAGCTTTTCCACGTTTAGAAGTGTCTCACTCGCCCGTGTCTCCCACTTGAGCATGTACTTGAGCAGGTAGTCGTCGAACTTCAGGGCCTGCTGCCCGGATGCGTCGTCGAATTCGATGTTGTTCAGCGCATCCTCGTAGCCCTCGATGCGTATGTACTTGACGATGCGAGGGCTTCGCTCAGCCTCTTCCCGCGTGGCCATACGCTTGGGCTTACCGTCCTTCCACTCGGGCGTAAACGTAACCTTCTTGATGCGGGGGAGAAGGACGGTGTCAAAGTAGTCCCCCATTTCGACGAGGATAAAACCAATTCCTTCGTCATCCTGTCTATTCAGGTTCATCACCGCATGCCCTGTAGTGCCGGAGCCGCCAAAGTAATCAAGAACGAGTCCGCTTTCTCCAGGAGCGCAAACCCGAATCGAGTCCATTACTGCTGCCGGGGCCTTGGGGAAATCGAAGGGCTTCTCTGAACCGAACAAGTCAGCCAAAGCCCTTGTTCCATTGTCACGCGCTGAATATTCCGTTTTGTCCCACCATGTTCGAGGCAACGAACCGCGCGCCTGCAGATACTTCTTTGTATAAACCTGTAATCCGTTTGGCGTTTCCTCGACCAACGCGTCTCCTAATACTTGCAGCGTCCTCTCGATGCCATACCGCCAGACCCTCTCTCCGCCACCAGTGTCTTTTGGCAAGATGACAGTTTCTGCCTTTCCGGGGCTTTCCAACACCTTCCATGAGCGTGTCGCCTCTTGCCATTCGATTCGTGGTATGCGTAGAGCGCGCGTCTGCCTGTCACAATACAATGGGAAGTATTGACGCGGCCTATCAAACCGATAACTTCCGGCGCTGCTTTTTCGGAAGTTCTCCCACTCGAAGGACTGCCCATCCTCATCGCTCTCATCATATCTTGCTATTTGAGCTTCCGTGTGAGGCATGCGCCCAACCCTTGCTTCATTGGAGGATCGGCAAAAGAACAATCCATATTCGTGGTTAATTGCAAAACCCTTGACCGTCGAGCGCCCAGAAGGGTTGTTGCGGATCGCCACGGTAGCGAGATGATTGTTTGCACCGAAAACGCGCTCCATGAGAAACACCAGTCGATGCAGTTCATAGTCGTCAATTGTGGTGCAAGTTATCCCGTCCGTTGCCATAAGATGGTAGGCCAGTAACAGGCGGTTTTCCAGAAGACTGAGCCACGATGAGTGCTCATATTCGTTCTTGTAGATGATCTTCGTGGCGAAAGTGTTATACGGAGGATCAATATAAACGGCCTTAATGGCCTCTCGGTACTTCTCCATAAAGAGGTTGAGCGCCTGCCAGTTTTCGCTGTGAATCAGCAGTCCGTCGGTCATCTCGTCCAGGTCTTCAAAGCTGCCAAGCAACCGGTCAACGAACCTCTGGTCGAAGTGCTTCGTATCCAGCACCAGCGTCGGGTGGACCTTCAGGAAGGCGATTCGTTTGTCCTTCTTGTTCTTGCCCACGGTGAACAGGTCGGACTGTTCTTCATCGATGTGGAACAGCGCCTTCCACTCGGCCCATTGCGGCTCGCATGCGGCGATGTCGGGATAGAAGCCCTCATCCATGTTGCCGATGGTGACGCAATACTGGGTCTCGGTGATAAATTTCCGCTTCTCCCAAAGCATCTTCTGGAAGGATTCGATCTGGTCCAGGAAGTCGATGATCCGGCCGCCGACGGCCTTGATCGTCCTCGTCATCTGGAACCAGCCCTCGGCGCGGTCCTCGCCGGCGCTCTCCATCTCGTCCAGGTTCAGCACCTCGTTCTTCAGGTAAAAGTCGAGCTCGCGGGCGAGGAAGCTCTTCAGGTCCTTGTGGATGAAGAAGTCGGACGTGTTCCGCCGGGTGTACTGCCGAAGGTGATGTTCGAGGAAGGTGACGGGCTGGTCGTCGCTGTCTTTGCGGCGCTCGGCCGTCAACGCTGCCAACGCCCTGTCCGCCTTCTTCAGTCGCTCGGAAATTTGCTCCAAGGCCCTGGCGATGATCGTGTCCTGCTGGTTCTTCTTGCCGCAGGCGATCTCTTCCTGCTCGGTCAGCGGTCGGTACTCGAAGGGTAAGACAAGTTCGCCAGCCTCCTCTTTCCATTCGACCTCTTTGGCGCGCGGCAGGAAGAACCGCTTGTCGCCCTTGACGTTGTTCTGCTCGACGCTCGCGGCCTGGAGCTTGAAGTGCACCGTGACGCCGCGCGAGGTGAAGGCGTAGTCGTGGAAGTGCTCGGCGGTCTTGACGTAATACTGGTCATTGTTGGCCCAGTACAGGTAGACTTCCTCTCCGTTGTAAGGGATTGCGTACCTCTGGCGCTTGGAGTACCGACGCTTCGAGATGAAATCGCCGTCCTGGTAGTAGCGACTAAAGAAGGTGTAGAGATGGTTGAAGATATTCGCTTCAAGGGCTTCGCGGCCGCGACCGCCGGCGGCCTTCGTCTTCAGGTCCAGGTACTTCCTGCCGAGCCGCGTGTTGTGGTACGCCTGGGCCAGAGTGCCGTCGGCGTCGAGGGCGTCTTCATTTAGGTCTTTGCGAATCTGCTCGGCGACCTCCTTCAACTCCTTGGTGGCCTGGGACTGGTCGGCCAGCGCGCCGCGATCCAGCTCTTGGGAGATTGCCGCCGGCAGGTCCTTGGTGATGAACCGCTCGATTACGTCGCGCTTGTAGTTCATGATGCGGTAGATGCCGAAATCCAGGTCAGCGCAATTGAACTGGAAAAGCTCGCGCAGAAGCCGTTGGAATTTTTCTATGTGCTGATCCATGTGGTTCCCTTTATTTTATGCATGTTCATACAGCTAACATCATGGGTAACCATATTTTTGTGGATTACGGAATGAAAACTACACTTTCCTATAGCTTATGTCAAATGTGGGTTTCAGCCTGCGGGCAGCCCCTCGGCCAGGTTGTGGGAAACACCCTCGCCTGCAATCATGCGGTGAGCCCGCGCGTCGAAAGTCAGCCATAATCCCTGCAACTGCCGGGCGAGCGCGGCGTAACAGGCGTCGTAGCCCGTCAGTCCGATCGCTACGAATCGCGCCGCATCGCCGGCCAGTTGCTCCGTCATGGGCTGCCGGAGAACTCCGCCCTGGATCAGGGGCAGGACGCCTTCGACAAAAGCATCACGTCCGCGGGGGTGAACACGGCAGAGGACGGAAAAGACTTCAAAGCAGAAGAGTTCCGGCACGGCAAAGAATTCCGGCTGATCAATCCAGCGCTCCAGAACGGCATCGGCATGGGCATTGCGCTCTTCTTTCAGGAACCACTTCATTACGACGGAAGCATCAACGATCCAGATCATGCTTCGTACCCTCTTAACGCTCTCAGAACGTCCACGCTGCCTTTTTCACCGATGCGCCGGTCCCTCAGGGATTCTATCGTCTCCAGGAGCTTTTGCTTTTTTTCTTCCGTCTGATAATCGAGGAAACGCCTTTCAAACTGTTCGGGCGTGATCAACACAGCCCGCACCTTCCGTCCCTTGCTGATCAGAACGGGCTCGCCCGTTTCGTCAAGTCCGTCCAGGATTTCCCCCAACTGATTCCGGACCTTCAGGGCGTTGACATTTTTCATGATCTGTTCCTCCCGTCTTTGAGTCCTCAAACCCCATCATCCTCCCCATTGAGGTTTTATGATCATAAAGAATAAACTATACATGCCAAGTGTAGATGCAAATATACACGTTCATGAACAGCAATGCAATCTTTTCTGAATTCGGCCAGGATGTTGTCCTGATACTTGTTGACATACAGAGCCATTCTTCGTATCCTGATTCCCGCATTAAAGCGAATGATTGTCAAAAAATGCAATGGATGCGTACATCAGGGTGGGAGATGAGATATTGCCGAAGTTTCTGAAATCATTTTGTTAGGAGGCAAAAGTGGAACGTTCTCTGGTTTTGGTTAAACCTGATGGCGTGCAGCGCTCTCTGCTCGGCGAGGTGATCTCCCGCCTGGAGCGGCGCGGGCTGCGCCTGGCGGGGGCAAAGTTCATGCAGGTCAGCAAGGCGCTGGCCGAAGAGCATTATGCTATTCACAAAGGCAAACCGTTTTATGATGGCCTAATCGCTTATATCACCTCCGCGCCGGTGATGGCGATGGTCTGGGAAGGCCCCAATGTGGTGGCCGCTATCCGCCAGACGATGGGCGCCACCCACCCCCTGGAAGCCGCTCCGGGCAGCATCCGCCACGACTTCGCTCTGGAGGTGGGCCGCAATATCACGCACGCTTCTGACAGTCCCGAAAATGGCGAGCAGGAAGCGGCGCTGTGGTTCAAGCAGGATGAACTGATCTCCTGGAGCCGCGATGCAGATAGGTGGATTTTTGAGAAGTAAGGCGTGATTCATAATGTGCACAAATCGTCCTGCCGGGTAATCAGGCAGGACAATTTGTTTTATGGTTACCTATATCCCTGAATCATTACCCGCAAACCGCTTGACCAGATCAAAAATATGCATCAATCGGATGAACCCCAATCGCATTGCCTCTACCCTTATAATGGTACTCTTTCTTTTCGGGAATGAGACGAGGGGAAAGAGCGACCTTTCAGCTTGACAGGACAGAGAAATTCGTATAAACAGGTTTCCCTATTCAAGGTCGCAAGGAGGAAGTTTTTTGGCTACACACAAATCAGCATTGAAGAGAAGCAGGCAGTCCGAGAAGCACCGGGAACGGAACACCGCTGTCAAGTCGAGAATCAAGACCGGCGTGAAAACCGTTCTGGAGGCCGTTGCAGGGAAGGATCAGGAGGTGGCAAAGGCCGCGCTGGCCGAAGCCGTACCGGCGATCGCCGCGGCGTCGGCGAAGGGTGCGTTTCACAAGAAGACCGCCTCGCGCAAGATCTCCCGCTTGACGAAGAAGGTTAACGCCCTGAAGGCGTGACCTTACCTCAGAAACCGGCAATCATCAATCGATATGCCCTCTCGGCTGTGTCACCGGCCAGCTTGACGAGGGCATTTTTGCGGCTGGCTTCCGTTACGCCCACCGTGGTGACGGTATAATCCCCCGTTCCCGTGAAGGACCCGTCCGACCAAATGACCCGGCCGCTTTCCCTCTCTTCGAGAGAGATCTCCAGGGTGATCGTGAGCCGTTCTTCGGCCGCCAGGTTGCTTGCCTTGTAGGCAAGGGGAGAGGCCTGCAGGCTCAGGATGGTTCCCCGGCAGACCGCATCCGCCTCACCGCGGCTGCTGCCCAGCTTGAAGCGGCCTGACTGGACGAACCGGTTGATGAAGGCGGTGCGGAAAATGTTCTCGGCGTGGGCCTCGCTGGTCTTGTTCGTGAACACATCCACAAAGATCGTCCGGATGGCGGGGTCGACTGATTCTTCTCCTGCTGCGAAACGATACCCGCAGCCGATGAGCATCAGCGCCGCCAGCAGGAAATAACCCGAGACGATCCTCGGGTGAAGGAGCCTTGTCTTCGCCATGTTCATCCGTATCTCCTCCGATCTTCGCCTTCCCCCGCTCCCGGCCTCCCTGTGGGGCGCCGCTCGACAGGGGAGAGAGCCTACCCCTTCACGACGATATTCACCAGTCTCTTCGGGACATACACCTCTTTGACGACCTTCTTCCCGGCGATCTGCCTCATGATCTTTTCATCGGCCAGCGCCAGCGCCCTGATCCGTTCACCATCCTCATCGGCGGGGACGCTGATCCGGCTCCGCACCTTGCCGTTGATCTGGATGACGATCGTGATATCCTCCTCCGAGGCGACCGTTGTGTCGAAAGCCGGCCAGGCAGCATCGGCCAAAGTCTCCGAACGGCCCAGGAGCGACCAGAGCTCTTCGGTGATGTGCGGGACGATGGGGGCGAGCAGCAGGATGACAGCCTCCACCGTCTCCCGGATGACGGCCAGCGCCCTTCGGTCGTCCGCAGCGGGACGGGGGAGCTGATAGAGGGTGTTGATCAGCTCCATCACGGCGCTGATTGCCGTATTGAAATGGAACCGCTCCTCGATGTCGGAAGTGACCTTCCGGATCGTCTGGTGCGTTTTGCGGCGCAGCGCCTTGAGGTCGCCTTCCAGCGGTTCCCGGCCGCCGAAGGGAGCAACATCGCGGATCTCCTCCAGATAATCCATGATGATCCGCCAGGTCCGGTTCAGGAAACGGAAGGAGCCGTCGACCCCCTGGTCGCTCCACTCGAGGTCCTTTTCCGGCGGGGAAGCGAAGAGGCAGAAGATCCGGGCGGTGTCGGCGCCGTAGGCATTGATCAGATAATCGGGATCGACGACGTTTTTGAGCGACTTGGACATTTTCTCCGTCTTGCCGATCGCGACCTCCTGGCCGCAATGCGTGCATTTCCCCTCCCGGACCTCGTCCGGGAAGCGGTAGCCGTGTTCCGGACAGCGCATCGTCTCCTTGCAGACCATCCCCTGGGTGAGGAGGTTCTGGAAGGGTTCATCCGCGCCCAGGACTCCGAAATCCCGAAGCATCTTCGTGTAGAACCGTGCGTAAAGCAGATGGAGGATCGCATGTTCGATGCCGCCGATGTACTGATCCACCGGCATCCAGTAGTCGATCTTTGCCCGGTCCAGGCCCGGCTTGACGTCGTGATGAGCAGAACAGAAGCGGTCGAAGTACCAGGAGGATTCGACGAAGGTGTCCATTGTATCGGTCTCGCGCCGCGCCGGCTTCCCACAGCAGGGGCAGGTCGTCTCGACAAAGGGTTTGTGTCTGGCGAGTGGCGGTCCTCCCTCGCCGGTCAATTCCACATCCCTTGGCAGGACGACGGGAAGGTCCTTCTCGGGTACCGGAACGGTTCCGCACTCCTCGCAGAGCACCATCGGGATGGGAGCGCCCCAGTAGCGCTGACGGGAGATGCCCCAGTCTCGCAGGCGGTACTGGACCGTCTTTTTCCCCCGGCAGATCGCTTCGAGGTGATCGGCGATCGCGTCGAGGGCCTTGAGATTCTCCATTCCGTCGAAGGGGCCGGAATTGACGAGGACGCCTTCGCCCACATAGGCCTCGGTCATGGTCTGGACGTTAAGGGCCCGGTCGGAGGGCTGGATGACGACAATCAGCGGCAGGTTGAACTTCCTGGCAAACTCGAAGTCGCGCTGATCGTGGGTCGGAACGCCCATGACGCAGCCGGTACCGTAATCGGCAAGGACGAAGTTAGCGGCATAGATCGGCATTTTGCGGCCTGTGACCGGGTTCAGGCAGTACGTGTCGAGGAAGAGGCCCTCCTTCTCGTAATATTCGGATGTCCTCATCTTCTTGTCCTGCTTCTTGATCTTATCCACGAAATCGCGGACGGCCGCTTCGCAGTCCTTGCCCTGGACCAGATCCATGACGAGGGGGTGTTCGGCGGCGACCAGCATGAAAGTGGCGCCGAAGATCGTGTCCTGGCGAGTCGTGAAGACCGGGATTGCGCCTTTGCCGTCGGCCATCGGGAAGGAGGCCTCGCAGCCGTAGCTCTTCCCGATCCAGTTTCTCTGCATCGTGAGGACCCGCTCGGGCCAGCCCGGAAGCCGGTCGCAGTAATCCAGGAGCTCTTCGACATAGGCGGTGATCCGGAAGAACCACTGGTTCAGGTACTGCTCGCCCACCTCCGATCCGCATCGCCAGCAAAGGCCGGCCTCAACCTGCTCGTTGGCGAGGACCGTCTGGCACTGCGGACACCAGTTCACCGTGGAGCTCTTCTTGTAGGCGAGCCCCTTCTCGTACATCCAGAGGAAGAAGAGCTGCTCCCATTTGTAATATTCGGGTTCGCAGGTCGCGATCTCCCGGTCCCAGTCGTAGCTGAAGCCCATCCTTTTAAGCTGGCGTCTCATGTTTTCGATGTTTTCATGAGTCCAGGCGGAGGGATGGATGCCGTGTTCGATGGCGGCATTTTCCGCCGGCATGCCGAAGGCGTCCCACCCCATCGGATGGAGGACGTTGAAACCCTTCATCCGCTTGTACCGGGCGACAACGTCGCCGATCGTGTAGTTCCGTACATGGCCGATATGGATCCGGCCGGAGGGGTAGGGGAACATCTCCAGCAGATAATATTTCTTCCTGGCCGGGTCTTCCGTGACCTTGAAGATCCGATTCTCCTCCCAGTGTTTCTGCCACTTCTCTTCAATCTCCGACGGGTTGTACTTTCTGTCCATGCATCGCTCCTGTCTCGTTCCAAAGCATCCGGGCACGTCGTAGCATATCGCGCCGACCCTTTCAATCCTATTTTTAAACAGCTTTTTCCGAAGCCGCCTTTTTGTCTATGTGGCTTCGCAAAAAGTTCCAGAGGCAAGGCGCGCGACTCCGCACCTATTTTTTCCAGAACTCCGGGATGAGGAGGACCAGGACGGTGTAGATCTCCAGCCGGCCGATCAGCATGCAAAGGGAGAGGATCCACTTGCCCAGCGTCGGAAGATCGTTGTAGGTGGATGCAGGATGGACGAGGCCCAGCCCCGGCCCGACATTGCCCAACGTAGCGGCCACGGAGGTGAAGGAGGTGAGCATGTCGAGCCCCAGGGAAGAGATCAGAATCGTGGCCAGGATCGCCACCCCGATATAGAGGGCGAAGAATCCCCAGATGCTCTTCATGATCTCCGGGGAGACGCTCACATGGTCCAGCTTGACCTGGGTGACGGCATGGGGGTGAATGAGGCGGTAGAGCTCCCGGTAGCTGTCCTTGAGGATCAACAGCAGCCGGACGCACTTGATCCCGCCTCCCGTCGACCCCGCCGATCCGCCGATGAACATCAGCAGGACGAGGATGATCTGCGAGAAGGCCGGCCATTTCGAGAAATTGTCCGTGGTGAAACCGGTCGTCGTGACGATCGAGGAGGCCTGGAAGAGTGCATAACGGAAGGCCCTGCCGATGTCCGCGGACACGTGCAGGTAAAGATCCGCCGTGATCAGGAGCGTGGCGATGACGACCGTGCCGAGGAAGAAACGCAGTTCGCTGTTCTTGTAGAAGCTCTGGAAGTTTCCCGTGAGAACCTGATAGTGCAGCGTGAAGTTCATCCCGGCCAGGAGCATGAAGGCGACCAGGACGCCGTCGATATAGGCGCTGTTGAACCAGGCGATGCTCGAATCCTTCGTGGAGAACCCTCCGGTCGCCATCGCGGTGAAGATGTGGTTGACTGCGTCAAAGACGCTCATCCCCCCGAAGAGAAGAAAGATGAATCCCACCACGGTGATGATCCCGTAGACGATCCAAAGCGAACGGGCGGTCTCCACGATGCGCGGTTCCAGCTTGTCCTTGACCGGTCCCGGCAGCTCCGCCTTGAAGAGCTGCCTCCCCCCTACCCCGAGGAAGGGGAGGATGGCCACCGACAGGATGATGATCCCCATCCCGCCCAGCCACTGGGTCATGGATCTCCAGAGGAGGATCCCGTGGGGCAGCCCCTCGATCTTCGTGATGACCGTCGCGCCGGTGGTGGTGAAGCCGGACATCGTTTCGAAGTAGGCGTCGGTCAGGGAGGGGAGGGCGCCGTGGAGCAGGTAGGGGAGTCCCCCGAAGAAGGAGGCGAGGATCCAGCCGGCCGAGACGATGAGGAACCCCTCCCGGTGTCGGATGGCCTTTCCTTCTTTCGGCTTGCCGGCCAGATACAAAGCCATGCCGGCGGTCGAGGTGATCAGGATGGAAAAAAGGAAGCTGCGGGCGTCCGCCTCCCGGTAATAGAGGGAACAGCCGAGCGGAACCGCCATGAGGAGGCCGAGGATAAAGAGGAAGGCCCCGAGGGTGTGGAGGACCGGTCTTGCCTTCATCCGAAGTATTCCAGTTTCACCGTGAGCAGCTTCTCCAACTGGGGAATAACCAAACGGGGCGTGAAAATGACGACATGATCGCCCGGCAGGATGACGGAATCCCCGTCCGGGATGATGATCTCCTCCCCGCGAACGATTGCCCCGACGATCGTCCCTTGAGGGAAGTGCATCTCCTTGAACGGACGTTCGGTGATGTCCGATGTCTCCAGGGCGACGAATTCGAAGGCCTCCGCCCTCTCATCCCGAAGCGGAGTGGCGGAGATGATCTTCCCTTTCCGGATGAAATGGAGGATCCGGCCGATGGCGGCATGGCGCGGATTGATCACCCCATCGATCCCGACCCGCGCGACGATCGGAATATAATCGATCCGCCTGATCAGCGAGATGACCTTTCGGGCGCCGAGCTGCTTGGCCAGGAGCGCGCCGAGGATGTTCGCCTCTTCATCGTTCGTGACCGCGATGAAGAAATCGGTTTCCCCGATATTCTCCTCCTTGAGGAGCTCCTGGCTCGTCCCGTCGCCGTGCAGGACAATGGTCTTCTCCAGTCGGGCGGCCAAAAGCTCGCACTTGTCGCGCCGCTTTTCGATGAGTTTTACGGAGATTCCCCTTTTTTCGATTTGCTCGGCGAGCATCAGGCCTGTGTTGCCGCCGCCGATGATGATGATCCGGCGGGGCGGTTCGGTGTCCCTGCCGAAGAAACGGAGGAGTTCCCGGACCCGGGAGGCGTCGGCGACGGCAAAGAGGTAGTCTCCTGCCTCGATGACCGAATCCCCCCTGGGGACGATGAATTTTTCATTCCTGACCATGGCCGTGATCAGGACCTTGAATCCCGGTTCCATGGCCCGCAGGGCGATTAGGCTCTTTCCCACCACGGCGGCATTCAGGTCGATGGGAAATCCCAGCATTCGGATGCGACCGCCCGCGAAACTGAAGACCTCCGAAGCGCCGGGAAATTCCAGACAGTCCATCATGTAATTGACCGCCTCCCGCTCCGGATTGATGCAGAGATCGATGTTGAGACAGTCGCTTTTGAACAGCCGGCTGTCTTCGTTCAGCTCCGGATTCCGGATTCTGGCGATTCGGATGGGAATCCGGGATTGGGTGGAGGCCAGCAGGCAGGCGATCATATTCGTCTCGTCGCTGTCGGTCACCGCCACGACCATGTCGGCATTGCCGATATCGGCCCGCTTTAGGACATCGGGGCTGCTTCCGCTTCCCAAAATGGTCTGAACGTCCAGCGTATCCGAGATCTCCAGGAGGCGTTCCTCGTTTCTGTCGATGACGACCGTGTCGATCCCCTCCCGGGAGAGGCTGTCGGCGATATGATACCCGACCTCGCCGGCACCGATGATGATCACCTTCATGACAGGATTTCCTTTGCTTGTCCCCCGGCGTCTTCCCGGGGGGTATCGGCGCCGTTCAACGTGTCGTCTCCGGGCGAAAGGATTTCGATATCGGTCGTTCCGGTGCGCCGCCGGAAAAGATCCACGCCCCGGCAAATTCCGCGGATATGATCGGGCGCTGCCGGTATTTCCAGTACGAGGGCCGGAAGCCGCCTCTCCGGGGGGCGCCCGAGACCGTCAAAAATGCCCGTGATCATGGCTTCGGTCATCCCGTCCAGATTCAGAGGACCCCGGCCGGCGGCCGGTACGGGGAGGACCAGGTCTGTCGCTCCGATCCCGATTACGGTCCGGGCCATCTCGTAACCGGCGTTGTAAAGCTTGTCGCAGGTCAGTTCTGAAAGCGCGCCCAAACCGAACAGCAGGAGCCGGGAGACACGGATGCGCTCGGGAAAGGCGCAGGCAAGCTTTTCGAGAAAAATTCCGGATATCTTGCCCCCGGCGATCGCATTGGAGATCATCCCGTTGAGACGCCAGTCCACCAGACCGCAATAACCCCTCGGCGGTCTTTCATCAGAAAAGAATCCGAGAATCAGGGTGTCATGGTTCAGGGCATCCGGCGACGCTGTGGTTATCTTGATTTTCATCCTTATTCCGCAGCTTTCCGTACAGGGCGTCCAGAATGCCGTTGATAAATGCGCCCGAATTTTCGGAACCGTAAACTTTTCCGAGGTCGATGGCCTCGTTGAGCGTGACCTTTGGCGGGATGTCCCGGCAGAACAGAAGTTCGTAAACGGCCATCCGCAGAATGCTCTTGTCCACGCGGGACATCCTGGCGATGGTCCAGTTTTCGGAGCTGTCGCTGATCAGGCTGTCGATCTGTTCCCGGTTGTTCCAGGCGCCTTCGATCAGCAGGGAAGAGAATTTCCTGGCTTCTTCCGACGCTTCAAAATTCGCCCAGAAGAGCTCGATGGCCTCACCAAGGCCGATCATCTGAACGTCAAGCTCATAAAGAACTTGAAGGGCAACTTCTCTTGCCTTGCGCCTTTGGTGCATGCATCCCTCGGATCTACGCCCGGAAATAAGGGAATTGAATTACGCCCGACACTATTACAGTTTTCTGAAAAGATCAACCATCTCGATGGCCGACATGGCGGCATCCCAGCCCTTGTTCCCCGCCTTGGCGCCCGCCCGTTCGATCGCCTGCTCGATGGTGTCCGTCATCAGGACGCCGAAGGCCACCGGCACCTCGGTCTCCAGCCCCACGCCGGCGATCCCCTTGGAGACCTCGGCGCTGATGTACTCGAAATGGGGCGTGGCGCCGCGGATCACGGCGCCGAGACAGATCACGGCGTCGAAGCGCCCGCTCTTCGCCATTTTCTTTGCCGTGAGCGGCAGTTCGAAGGCGCCGGGGACCCGGACGAGCTGGATCTCCTTTTCATCCGCTCCCGCCCGCGTCAGGGCGTCGATGGCCCCCTCGATCAGCCGGCCGCTGATGAAGTCGTTAAAACGGCTGGCCACGATCCCGAACCTCATTCCCTTGGCGACGATTTTCCCCTCGATGATTTTCGGCATGTCTCATTCTCCTGAAAAAATCAGTTTACCCGGAAGAAGGCCCGGGGGCCTTCCGCCCTTCTTAGACCTTCAAGAAATGTCCCATCTTCTGCCTTTTAGTCTGGAGGTACTGGATGTTGTTTTCGTTCGGCCGGATCTCGATCGGGACGCGTTCAGTGATGGTCAGACCGTATCCATCGAGACCGACGAGCTTCTTGGGGTTGTTCGTGAGCAGCCGCATCTTCCGGACCCCGATGTCGGCCAGGATCTGGGCGCCGATTCCATAATCACGGAGGTCCTCCTTGAAGCCGAGGGCGATATTGGCCTCCACCGTGTCCTTGCCGTGCTCCTGCAGTTCATATGCCTTGATCTTGTTGATGAGACCGATCCCGCGGCCCTCCTGGTGCATGTAGACGATCACCCCCTTGCCGGCCTCCTCCACCATCTTAATAGCCCTGTGGAGCTGGGCGCCGCAGTCGCACCGTTCGGAGCCGAAGACGTCGCCCGTCAGGCATTCCGAATGGACGCGGACGAGGACCTCGTCCTCAGGCGTGATCTCGCCCTTGATGAGGGCCACATGCTTCATCTCGTCCACGTCGTTCTCATAGACGATCAGCTTGAACTCGCCCCCATACCGGGTCGGGATCGTGGCGGTCGCCGCCCGGCGGATCAGGGATTCGTTCTGCATCCTGAAGTCGATCAAATCGGCTATCGTAACGATCTTCAGGTCGTGCTCACGGGCAAAAATCTCCAGATCGGGCAGGCGGGCCATCATCCCGTCGTCCTTCATGATTTCGCAGATGACGCCGGCGGCTTTCAGGCCCGCGAGACGGGCCAGATCGACCGAACCTTCCGTTTGGCCGGTTCTCACCAGGACCCCGCCCTTCTTGGCGCGGATCGGGAAGATATGACCGGGGCTGACGAGGTCCTCCGGTTTGGCGTCATCGGCGACGGCGGCCAGAACCGTCGTAGCCCGGTCCGCGGCCGAGATCCCCGTGGTCACTCCCTGCTTGGCCTCGATCGAGACCGTGAAGGCGGTGCCGAAGGGGGAGCGGTTGTCCCGGACCATCGGCTGCAGGCGGAGCTTGTCCGCCTGTTCTTCGGTCATGGTCAGGCAGATCAGACCCCGGCCGTATCGGGCCATGAAATTGATCGCCTCTGGCGTGACGAACTGGGCCGCCATGAAGAGGTCCCCTTCATTTTCCCGGTCCTCGTCGTCGACCAGGATGACCAACCTGCCGCTGCGGATATCGTCGAGAGCTTCCTTGATGCTGCTGATGCTCATTCTGTCTCCTTGGAAAATTAGGGACAGCTCCCTATTTCCCCCGGGAAAATAGGGAGCTGTCCCCATTTTCCCTGCTCACTTTATGAACCCGTGTCGGGCGAGAAGGTCCAGATCGACCCCCCCGGCGGAACCAGCCTTAGTCCCCGCCGTACTTTCCGTTTCCTTCCCGGCGAAAATCAGTTTTTCCAGATGCCTGGCCAGGATGTCCGTTTCTATGTTCACCGAGTCGGACACTGCTTTAAAACCCAGTGTCGTGCCGGCGGCCGTATGCGGGATGATGTTAACATAAAACCTGTTTTTTTCACAGCGATTGACGGTCAGGCTGATGCCGTCCACCGCGATCGACCCCTTGGCGACGATATACCGGTCGAGTCCCGGATCGATCTCGAAGCCGAAAACGACGGACCTCGAACGGGGCGTCTTCTCCAGAATCTTTCCCACGCCGTCCACATGGCCAAGGACGATGTGCCCTCCGAGGCGGTCCCCGACGCGCAGGGCCAGCTCCAGGTTGACGCGGTCGCCTGTCCTGACGATCTTTAGCGTCGTCCGGGAAAGGGTTTCCGCCGACACATCCGTCGTGAAAGCGTCGCCGCCCTTGGCGGTCACGGTCAGGCACGCACCGCTGACGGCGATACTGTCTCCGACCCGGACGTCGCCAAGATCCAGGGATGTATCGACCTCCAGTATGGCGTCTTCTCCCCGGCGGATCAGGCGCCGGACGGTTCCCATCGCGGCCACGATTCCCGTGAACACCCTTCAGCCCTCCTTATTTCCTCCCTCTCCATCCTTTCTGGCATGGAGGAGGTCTTTCAATTCCTCCAGGAAGTCGCTTACATCCCGGAACTGACGGTAAACCGACGCAAACCGGACGTAGGCGACGCCGTCGAGGGTCTGGAGTTCCCGCATGATATTTTCGCCGATGACCGAGGAGGGGATCTCCTTCCCCTGGAATTCCTGGCAGGCCCGCTCGACATTGTCCACCAGGGTTTCGATAGCATCCGTGCTGATGGGACGCTTCTCGCAGGCCTTTTTGATTCCGGCGCGGATCTTCGTCCGGTCGAAGGGTTCCCGGCGGCCGTCCTTCTTGACGACCATCGGCAGGACCTCTTCGACGAATTCGTAGGTGGTGAAGCGCTTGCCGCAGCCCAGACATTCCCGCCGCCGCCGGATGGCGTCGCCGTCCTTGCTGATCCGGGAATCGATTACCTTGTTTTCGCCGTGGGCGCAGAAGGGACATTTCATCGCCTGTTCACCTCGATCCCCGCCTCTGCCAGCATCTCTTCAGCGAGGCCGTCTCGGTAATCCCCCCCGACCACGATCCGGACGATGCCGGCGTTGATGATCATCTTGGCGCAGATGATACAGGGGTGGTTCGTGCAGTAGAGGGTTGCCCCCTTCACGCTGACGCCGTGCAGCGCCGCCTGGATGATCGCGTTCTGCTCGGCGTGCAGCCCCCGGCAGAGCTCATGGCGTTCTCCCGAGGGGATGTGGTTCTGCTCCCTGAGGCAGCCGATCTCCAGGCAGTGGCGGAGCCCCGAAGGAGCGCCGTTGTAGCCAGTCGAGAGTATACGCCGGTCACGGACCAGGGCGGCGCCGACGCGACGCCGCTGACAGGTGGCGCGTTTGGCCACGAGCCCGACGATATCCAGGAAATAATCATCCCAGGCGGGTCTCCCGGATTCCGTACCGCCGCTCAGTCCTTCTCCCTGTCGGTTCCCTTCCATCTCCCGCGCCCCACTGGACCATTTTTTACCGAGTCTCTACCTGTTTTCACGGATCCTTTCCGTGTAGAGCGGGAATCGTTCGCAGAGGGATTTGACCTCTTCCCGGATCTCCGTTAGACGCTTTTCATCATGCATATGCCGGAGCACTTCGGTAATAAAACCGGCGATCCGCTTCATCTCCGCCTCTTTCATCCCTCTCGTGGTTATGGCGGGTGTGCCGATGCGGATGCCGCTCGTTTCCTGGGCCCCCTTCGTGTCGAAGGGGATCCGGTTTTTATTGATCGTGATGCCCGTCCTGTCCAGGGTCTCCTGCGCCTTTTTACCGGTGATGCCGAGATCGGTCAGGTCGATGAGCAGCAGGTGGTTGTCCGTGCCGCCGGAAACGAGCCGGAAGCCGGCCGCCAGCAGTTCGTCCGCGAGGGTTTTTGCGTTTTTCACGATCTGGGCCTGATAACGCCGGAAATCGTCGGTGAGGGCCTCTTTGAACGCCACCGCCTTGGCGGCGATGATGTGCATGAGGGGGCCGCCCTGCATCCCCGGGAAAATCTTTGCATCCAGAGCCTGGCCGAATTTCCGCTTGCACATGATGAGTCCCCCGCGGGGGCCGCGCAGGGTCTTATGGGTGGTCATCGTGACGAATTCGCAGTTGGGCACCGGCGACGGATGGATACCGGCGGCGATGAGTCCGCCGATGTGGGCGATGTCGGCCATGATCAGCGCCCCGATCTGGTCGGCGATGGTTCGGAACTTCTCATAGTCGATGGTCCGGGGATAGGAGCTGGCGCCGACGACGATGATTTTCGGCCGGTGTCGTTTCGCGAGGGATTCCACCTCATTGAAATCGATGGTCTCTGTCTTGCGGTCCACCCCGTAAAAAACGCCGCGATAGAACCGTCCCGAGAAGCTGGCCGGGCTCCCGTGCGAGAGATGGCCCCCGTGGGAGAGGTTCATCCCCAGGATCGTATCCCCCGGTTCGAGGACCGTAAAATATACGGCCATGTTGGCCTGAACGCCCGCATGCGGCTGGACGTTCACATATTCCGCCCCGAAGAGCTTCTTGCACCGTTCGATGGCCAGCCGCTCCACGATGTCGACGAACTCGCATCCCCCGTAGTACCGTCGGCCGGGATAGCCTTCGGCGTACTTATTGGTCATGACGCTTCCCTGGGCCTCCAGGACGGCCTCGCTGACGAAGTTCTCTGAAGCGATCATCTCAAGTTTCCCAACCTGTCTCCTGGTTTCCTGCCGGATGGCCTCTGCGACCTCCGGGTCGGCCTGCATTAAATAGGACATGAATTTTATTTACTCCCGATCTTTATCATTCCTGGCGCACGCACCCTGAGGACGCCGATTTTTTTACATGCATTTATAATCCTGTCTTTCCGGACAATCTTAATTCAGTTTCTCCGATTTTATCGAGACGCCGCTGATGTCGCCCCCCCTCAAACGGGGTTTCCAGCCATGTGCGGGCGATCGCGCGAGCCGTCTCCGGATCCGTTTTCCTTCCCGCAAGAACCAGGATATTGGCGTCGTTGTGCATCCGACTGATGCGCGCCTCCTCTTCGTCGCGGCAGAGGGCGGCTCGTACGCCTGGGAAACGGTTGGCGACCATCGACATCCCCAGGCCGGTGCCGCAGATCAGTATCCCCCTCGGGAAAACTCCAACGGAAACCGCTTCGGCCACTTTCACGGCGAAATCGGGATAGTCCACGGCCCTCTCGCTGTCCGTCCCGGTGTCGGCGACGGCAAGTCCTATCTCCGCGAGGAAGGGCTTTAGCGCCTCCTTGAGTGGGTAGCCGGCATGATCCGCGCCGATGATGATCTTTTCCGCGTTCATACTCTACCTCTCATATTTCCTGAAGATCAGCACTGCATTCACCCCACCGAAACCGAAGGTGTTGGACATGGCGGTGCGGATCTCCATTTTTCTCGCCTGGTGGGGAACGTAGTCCAGATCGCAGGCGGGATCCGGGTGGTCCAGGTTGATCGTCGGCGGGAGTATCCCCTCGCCGATCGCCTTCAGGGCCAGGATCGCCTCCAGGCCGCCGGTCGCGCCAAGGAGATGGCCGGTCATCGATTTGGTCGAGCTGACGGCGAGCCTTCGCGCGTATTCCCCGAACACCGCCTTGATCGCCTCCGTCTCGTAGGCGTCGTTTAAGGCGGTGGATGTTCCGTGGGCGTTGATGTAGTCGATCCCGGAGGCGTCCATCCCTGCATCATGCAGGGCGGCCCGCATGCACCTGGCGGCGCCTTCATGACCCGGCGGCGGGGCCGCCATGTGAAAGGCGTCGCTTGTCGAGCCGTAGCCGGCGAGTTCGCCGTAGATCCGCGCCCCCTTCTCCAGGGCGCGAGGGAGGGCTTCCAGGACGACCAGGCCGCAGCCTTCACTGATGACGAAGCCGTCGCGGTCGCGGTCGAAGGGGCGGCTTGCCTTTTCCGGTTCTTCGTTGCGCGTGGAGATCGCCTGCATGGCGTTGAACCCGGCGACGCACAGCGGCGTCACCGCCGCGTCCACCCCCCCGGCGATCATGACGTCTGCATATCCTCCGGCAATGATCCGCGCTGCATCTCCGATAGCGCAGGTACCCGAGGCGCAGGCAGTGACGCAGCAGTTGATCGGCCCCTTCGCCCCGAAGCGAATCGAGACATGGCCGGCGGCGAGATTGGCCAGCGCCGCCGGAATGGTGAAGGGGGACATCTTCCGGGGACCTCCCAGGAGCACCGCTTCTTTTTCCTTCTCGATGGTGGCCAGTCCCCCGATGGAGGAGCCGATGATCACGCCCGCCCGCTCCGCCTCGCCCGCTCCGATGACCAGGCCGGCGTCGGCCATTGCCATCTCGGCGGAGGCCAGGGCATAGATAATGAAGTCGTCCAGGCGGCGCTGCTCCTTTCTATTCACGTACTGGAGCGGATCAAAACCCTTCAGCTCGCCGGCGATTTTCGTCTCAAAGGCCGTACAGTCAAAGCGGGTGATCCTGCCGATACCGGACTTTCCCCGGCAGATCCCTTCCCAGGTCTCCGCGACGGTGTTGCCGAGCGGCGTAACGGCGCCCATGCCCGTGATGACTACCCTTCTATTCAACGATATATTCCTCCTTCAGCGACTCATTTCACTCTTCATTCCAGGCGACGCCTTTGCTCCGGATAAAATCGAACACATCCTTGATAGTGCGGATCTTTTCAATTTCATTGTCGGCGATCCGGACGTCGAAAGTTTCCTCCATCTCCATGATCAGTTCGACGAGATCGAGGGAATCGGCCCTGAGATCGTCGATGAACGAGGCATCGGGAACGCACTCCTCCCGCGTGACATCCAGTTGTTCCATGATGATGCTGATGATCTTTTCTTCCAGTGTCATGAAAATTTCCTCCTTACGGAATAAACCCTGCTCCGGCAGGGGTGTGAACGCTCTTTCCCGGGCTTCAGATGTAAAGACCCCCGTTGACGCGCAGGACCTGTCCCGTGATGTAACCGGCTTCCTCCGAGGCCAGGAAGGCAACGGCCGCGGCAACCTCCTCCGGCCGGCCCGTCCGGCCGAGAGGGATCTGTTTGAGGACCTCCTCCAGGCTTTTTTCAGACAGGGAAGCAATCATTTCCGTATCGATAAGTCCCGGCGAGACGGCGTTGACGCAGATGTTCCGCGCTGCCAGCTCCCGGGCGAGTGATTTCGTCAGACCGAGGACGCCCGCCTTGGCGGCGCTGTAGGCCGATTGTCCGGCATTGCCGGCCTCCGCCACGACCGAGGCGATATTGATGATCCGCCCCCAGCGCTGTTTCATCATCTGCCGGATCACGGCCCGGCAGCAGTTGAAAACCCCCTTGAGGTTGGTGTCGATAAGCCGGTCCCAGTCTTCCTCCTGTACCCGCATGATTAGTCCGTCTGCGGTCGTCCCCGCATTGTTGACGAGGATATCGAGACGACCCCGGGCGGCGACGATCCCGTTTACCGCCTCCTGCGTTTCGTAGAAAGCGGAGACGTCGAAGCGGCGGATCTCGCCGTTGCCTCCTGCCGCCCTGATCAGGCGGAGCGTCTCTTCGGCGGCCGCATCGTTGCGGACGTAATTGATGACCGCATAGGCGCTCGCTCCGGCCAGTCTCAAAGCGACGGCCCGGCCGATGCCGCGGGAACCGCCGGTGATCAGTGCTGTTTTACCCTGCATTGGCTTGTCCTTCCGCTCAGCCGTCCAATGCCGCCAGAGTCTTTTCCAGCGAAGCGCCGTCCTCCACGTTGAAGAAGCGCAGCTGCCGGTCGATCCGCTTGACCAGTCCGGTAAGCGTCTTTTTGGGGCCGAGCTCTACAACGGTGTCGACGCCCATCGCGGCCATTCTCTCAATCGTCTCCCGCCAGCGGACGGGAGAGATGATCTGTCTGACCAGCAGTTCCCCGGTCCGTTCCCGGGAATGGAGGAGGGCGGGGTCGCAGTTGGGAATCACGGGGATCATGCAATCCCGGAATTCCACTTGCCTGAGGTCAACTTCAAAACGCTCTGCAGTCCCCTGCAGGATACGGCAGTGGCAGGGAACGCTGATGGGAAGCCGGACCGCCTTGCCCCCCTCTCTTTTTCCGGCGGCCGCAATCACCTCCGAGACGGCAGCCGCATGCCCGGAGATGACGGTCTGGCCGGGGGCATTGTCACTGGACAGGGCCGCGACATGATCTTCGCCGTCGAACTCGCTGCACAGCGCCTCTACCTCTTCCCGGGCGAGACCGAGGATGGCCGCCATGGCGCCTTCGCCCGCGGGAACGGCCTCCTGGTGATAAACCGCCCTCTTGTTAACGAGGGAGAGGACATCGCCGAGACCGACGGCGCCGGCCGCATGCAGGGCGGCGTATTCCCCGAGGCTGTGTCCTGCCATGACGAGAGGCTTGGCCGCCGCCCGTCCGGAAAAAGCCAGCCACACCGCGAGATCAGCCGTGAGAACGGCAATCTGAGTGTTGATCGTCAAATCGAGTGCTTCCCGGGGTCCTTCAAAACACAGAGAGGTCATGTCCCGGCCTAAGATATCCCCGGCTTCGGCGAAAAGATCCCTCACGCTCTGATAGTTCAGGTAAAGGTCCTGAACCATGCCGGGGTACTGCGAGCCCTGTCCTGGAAAGACAAGAGCGAATCTGCCCATGGGCGTTTCTCCGTCAGGCTCTTCAGGAGGCCTTTTCGAGCGGGACGACTTCCCTCCCCTTGTAAGTGCCGCAGTTGGGGCAGGCGTGGTGGGGCAGCTTTGGCTCATGGCATTTTGGACACGCGGATGCCAGGACCGGCCTCAGAAAATCGTGGGCCCTTCTCATGTTCCTTCGGGACTTGGAATGTCTTTTTATTGGATTTGGCATAATTTGTGACCCCTCTTTTTTTCTCTTTCACTTCTAATCTAAGGTTAAATCTTGAATTTCTTCAGCACTGCAAGCCGTTGCTCAAAGGTTCCGGCTTCGCAGCGACAGCTTGCCGTATTCAGATTGATGCCGCAATGGGGACACAGCCCCCGGCAGGAATCCGCACACAGCGGCTTGATCGGGATCTGCAGCATGATCTGTTCAAAGATCACCGAGCCCAGATCGATGGTATCCTCTTCGTAGTACGCGAAATCCAGATCGTCGGCTCTCAGCTCCCACTCCTCCTGCGGATGCGAGGGAGGGGGGACAAACGTATATTTGAATGAGCATCCGACCGGCATCCGGGTCGGCTCCAGACAGCGGCAGCAGGGCACATCCATGGTGGTTGAAGCGGTTCCCTCCATAAAGACGGCATCCTTCATCCTCCGGACGGTACAGGCTACATCGATCCGGTCAAGGACGAGATCGCACTGCCCGGACTCAGGAAGAAGTCCCCGGAACCATTCCCCATCCTTTTCAAACTGGAGGTTGATCCCCCCTTCAGGGATCTTGCTGACGCTTAGCTTCAACCCGTCGTCCCTTTCCCGATGCCGAAAACGGCCGTTCCCCGAGACAGGGCGCCGCCGTATAAAGGACTGAAGTAAATTATAAACCGCCTTGATTGTCAAGGATAATTTATCGTCCGAAATCCGTCTTGACAAAAAGCCGGATGCGGTCCTATATGGCGTAAAATCCCTTTTATCATCAACCTGGCTTCCGGGAGGCCGTTTCAGAAGAAGGAAATGGGTGCAGATGGCGAGCGATAAGATAAGAACGCGTTTTGCCCCGTCGCCAACGGGTTTTCTCCATATCGGGGGCGCGCGGACGGCCCTGTTCAACTGGCTTTACACGCGGCGGCACGGCGGCACGTTCGTCCTGAGGGTCGAGGATACCGACCAGGTCCGCTCGACGGAGGAATCGACCCAGGCCATCCTCGACGCCATGACCTGGCTTGGCCTGAACTGGGACGAGGGCCCCTACTTTCAGGCCGAGCGGGTGGCCATCCATCGGGAGATGGTGCAGAAGCTGATCGATGAGGGGAAGGCCTATTACTGCACCTGCTCCCCTTCGGAGCTGGAGGCCAAACGGAAGAAGGCGCTCGCCGAAGGGCGGAAGCCGAAATACGACGGGACGTGTCGCAACAGGGGATTGTCCAGCTCGCCGGATGCGGTGGTGAGATTCCCCTGCCCCGAGGTGGGGGTGACCGTCATGCACGACCTGATCAAGGGGAACATCTCCTTCAACAACGAAGAGCTGGACGACCTGATCATCGAGAGGGCCGACGGCTATCCTACGTACAATTTTGCAGTGGTTGTGGATGATGCCCAGATGGGGATCACCCACGTCATCCGGGGGGATGACCACGTGAACAACACCCCGAAACAGATCCGGATCTATGAGGCGCTGGGCTACGAAGTCCCCCTCTTTGGCCACGTTCCGATGATCTTGGGCGCCGACAAGGCAAGGCTAAGCAAGCGCCACGGGGCGGCATCGGTGATGGCCTACCAGGAGATGGGCTATCTGCCCGAGGCCCTGGTCAATTATCTGGTCCGCCTCGGCTGGTCCCACGGAGACCAGGAGATCTTTACGATGGAAGAACTCGTCCGCGAGTTTTCCCTGGAGGCGGTGGGCAAATCGGCGGCCGTCTTCAACCCGGAGAAGCTCCTCTGGCTGAACCAGCAGTACATCATGGCCTACCCGGAGGAAAAGCTGGTGGAGGCGATGCTTCCCTTCTGGGGGAAGAGGGGATTCGACGCCTCCGATCGCAGATTCGTTTCGAAGGTGACGGCGGATCTCAGGACGAGGGCCAAGACCCTCGTCGAGATGGCCGATGCGAGCGCCTTCTACTTCCAGGAGGAGGTGGAATACGATCCGGAGGCGACGGCGAAGTTTTTTACGCCGGAGTATGGCGGCCATCTGGAGGCCGTCGTAGAGAGGATTTCCGGCATCGGCGACTATACGAAGGACGGTCTGGAGACCTTTCTCCGTGCCCTTGCCGAGGAGCGGGGGACGAAGCTCAAATGGATCGCCCAGGCGCTCCGCGTCGCCCTGACGGGAAAGACCGTCAGCCCCGGAATAGACGAGGTGATGGTCACCCTCGGAAAAGAACGCGTGATCAAGAGGATCGAGAGAGCGCTCGCCCGGATTGGCGCCGGCGCCTGATTTTAACCTTGACATTTACGGCGCCATTCATTAAAAGGCAAGGTCCTGTTAAACATGACCTTGGGGGGTGTTTCCTTTCCCCCGGATAGGGTCCCATCGTCTAGTGGTTAGGACGCTGGCCTCTCACGCCGGAAACCGGGGTTCAAGCCCCCGTGGGACTACCAAGAACAATATCAATGGGTTGTGGTGCATATCGCAACCCATTGTTATATCGTCAAAAAGTGTTTCCATCCGTATTTCCAACCTACAGACAAAAAGAGGGGGCCGATGAGGCCCCCACGGGGAAGAAGATTTATTGAATCTGCGGTCAGTGCTGCGTAGCTTTTTACTTCAAGCTTTTCAAAAATTCCTTGATCAACTTTTTTAATCGGGGTGAAATCAGCGGGCTTTTTCTGATTTAGTCAGCAACTCAGCACGGTTGCAATCGACAATGCTCTCACGGTTCAGAAAGGTAAAGTGTCACGATTTACAGGTACGAGAGCATCATGGGCATCGCTACTGATACTCCGATAGTACCGTTTTTGCGAATCGACTTGGGAGGTGATGATGATGACAACAAAACCGGTTCCCGCGTTTATTGGAAATACCACATGAAAGTGTGGCGGTGCGTCTGCCTGATGGTTACGGTCCCGAAAGAAAAAAATGCAGAAATCGCTAATGGTATTGATTACTACTATAGGAGGAAATGGAATCACTACGAGAAGGTTCCCGTAATAAGCTGCCTGGAGGTCTCCAGATGCTCTTCAGAAACGGCCATGCAATCGTCATCCAGGAAGGAAAGAAGTTCCTCTGTTTCTATCCGTTGCCTTTTTGTGGTTCTACTGGCAAACAGTTCTTCATGTTGAGCCCATTCAGGGTATTTATGAGTATAAGCAATAAGCTCCCGAGATGACATGCGGCCAAACCGTTCGGTTACAAAATTGATTGCTTCCCGGTCCGTCTCGGACAACAGCTCCAGATCATCTTCCGTACATGATCCGCCCACGACGAAATTATGTTCGCTTGCTTTTTTCAGGAGCCTGCTGACGAGCTTATATTCCCGCGAAAGCATTTTCTTGTCCAAACTCAGCAGGTCCTTGGCAGTCGAACCGACCGGCCCATAGTCCATGGCCCAATATTCATCACCTGTCACCGTGCGGCCGTAACGTAGCGCATGATACTTGTCCGCAAGGTACAGCAATTTAACAAGCTTGATTTTATCAGCCCTTTTGACTTTCTGAAGAACGTAACATAAGGCTTGAATGATTTTTTCAGATTCGATCACAACAATCACCCCTTTTCCGTTCGGGAGTTGATTTGCGCTGTCCTTGCCATTTTGTTCACCTCGATTCATTTTGCCTTACTGTATAGCAAACGGGTTACATTGACAAGGTTCAATCCTTATTTGACCATATTTTCGTAGACCTCCAATTTGTTGAACTTATTTCCCTCCAAGAGCCTCAGATATTCTTTTGCCGATTCGTAGCAGACCCCGGCAATGAGGTTGATGAAGGGCCTTTGATTTCCACGGTGGATCATGTTTAGGCTGTTCAGATACTCCCGCCTCAATACAGGGGGAATCACGGCAATCGGATAACCGGCCTGAAGCAAG
>JAHJQP010000089.1 GCA_018819165.1 Pseudomonadota bacterium | reverse complement strand
TCGAAACCGGCCCAGATATAGGGAGAGGCCCCCTCCGATCCGCCGGCCAGCATTCGGGTGGCCAGTCCGCTGCGGATGTGCCACATGGCATCGATGACCGCTTCGTTGCCCGTACTGCAGGCCGAGGAATTGGAGGTGACCTGGTTGCCCAGGGCGAGCAGGCCGGCGATCCGGGCGCTTGTCCCGCTGTTCATCACCTGCTCTACGATCCGGCTCCCCATCCGCCGGACATTCCCCTCGTTTACCATCGGGACCAGCGTCTGGACGATCATATCCATCCCGCCGATGCCGGAGCCGGCGATGACCCCCGTCTCCCAGTCCACCCGATCGTCTGCGGCCTCTGGCACGGCGAATCCCGCATCTCTCCAGGCGTCCATGGCCGCCACGGACGCGTAGCCAATATTGTCGTTGATCGACGGAAGCTCTTCCTGGTCGAAATAGCGGTTGCGAACCGCATCGAAATCCTGCGGGATCCCGCCCACTTGACAGGCGAAGTTCAGCTCAGCGAGTTCCGGAATATGCCGGATGCCCGAACGCCCTTCCCGGAGCGCCTGTTCGAACGCCTCAAGGCCGTGGCCGTTCGGCGCGACCACCCCCATTCCTGTGATGACCACCCTTCGCTTCATGGTTTCGTCTCCTCCATGATTTTGCCCGGAACGATCGGCTCGGAGTGCAGTTCATGCTTTTCATCAAACTCCGCCCGCGGGACCCCCTTCCCCGCCAGGATGCCGGAGCAGACTTCCTCGCCGCTCGGCCGCGCCATAGAGATTGCGACCTTGATCTGGTTCCCGCGGTAATAGATCTTCCTTCCCGTGATCAAGACCGGTTCATCGGGACGGACCACGCCGGTAAACTCCACATTGTCCGCCAGCGTGAACAGGGTTACGAGGTTCCCGATCTCCTTGCTTCCCTTCCCACGGATCATGGACAGGTAGAGGCCGAACGCCACGACGCCCGTCTGGGCCATCGTTTCGATGAGGATGACCCCCGGGGTGATGGGCATTCCCGGGAAATGGCCGCGGTAGAAATATTCGTCGCTGCGGAACCGGTAAGCGCCCACGATGTGATCCTCGTCCAGCTCCAAGATGTCTTCGATGAACCGGAAGGGATGCCGCTGGGGAACCATTTCCAGTATTTTCTTTCTCAGGATACGATCAGCCTCCATACAGGCCCCCATTGACATGGATCACCGTGCCAGTGATGTAAGAACCGGCCGTGGCCAGAAAACCGACCACCTCCGCAATCTCCTCGGGTTGCCCCATGCGGCCCAGGGGAATCCGCGCCAGTATCCCCGCCTGAATCTCCTCAGGCAGCCGGGCCGTCATCTCCGTCGCGATGAATCCGGGGGCGACGGAACTGACCAGGATGTTGCGCCCCTGAAGCTCCTGCGCGAGCGACTTCGTCAGAGCGTCCAGCGCCGCCTTCTCCATGGCATAGGGGATCTGGCCGCTGTTCCCCGTGTGTCCGATGACGCTCGATATGTTGATGATCCTGCCGCTCCCGGCGCGGAGCATGAAATGGCGAATGACGCGCTTCGTGAGGTACCAGGCGCCCCGCAGAGTCGCGCGCTGTGCATCGAATTGCTCGATCCGCATCCGCTGCATGTCGGCATCGATGGCCACCCCGGCGTTGTTCACCAGGACATCGAGCCGGTCCGTCTCCTGTCTCAGTCTCTCCGCCATCGCCTCCACCTGATCGATCTCGGCCAGATCCGCCGTCAGCAGAAATCCGTCCCCGATCTCCGCCAGCAGGGAAGCCGCGGCCGCGCCGCTCGTCCGGTAATGGATCCCCACCCGGAAGCCTTTTGCCGCAAGTTCCCGCACGCAGGCCGCCCCGATCCCCGTGCCTCCACCCGTCACCACCGCCACTTTTTTTTCACTCATTTTTCTAACTCCCTCGCTTTTCCCTTATTCTTTCATCCGGCCGCCGACGGAATTGGCCGACCGGCGGGGGTAATCCGGATAGGCGATCCCCCGGAAGACGCCCGTCCGCGCCCCGTGGATCTCTGCGATCTCCTCGCCGTCGACGCAGACCCGCCCCTCTCCGATCACGATGCTCGCCCCCGATTCCTTCAACTGGGTGAACCGCCGCACCTCGACCTCGTAGCGGA
>JAHJQP010000088.1 GCA_018819165.1 Pseudomonadota bacterium | reverse complement strand
GCCGAATCCGTCGAGGCCATCACCGAGGGCGAGACCGTTCAGCTTGGGGATTTTTTCTTCGAGATCGTTCACACGCCGGGCCATTCCCCCGGCCATATTTCCCTCTTTGACAGAGACCGGGGTCTTCTGCTGGCGGGCGATCTGGTGGGCAATTTCCCTGCCTGGTACACGCCCGCCTCGGGTGGCCTCATCGGCTACCTGGAGAGCCTGGACAGGATGGAGAGCCTGGGAGCGCGGACGATCGTCCCGGCACATGGTGGAATTCTCGAGGATGCGGCGGCCGCAATCCAGAAGATCCGGGGCAAGCTATTGAAGCGTGAGGGCTTTCTGCGTACGGCCCTTCAGGAGGGTCCGAAGACGTTCATGGAACTCAATGAATGGCTCTTTCCCAAAAACCCGGTACTGCACTTCTTCCCCGGCTGCGGCATCACGGAGTCCCACCTGATCAAAATGGAACGGAACGGCGCCATCCGCCGCGAGAATGGCCGGATCAGCCTCACCTCCCGCTGATGGGGTTTCCGCTCACAGCCGCCGGATTGATTCCTGTTCATAGGCCTTCTTTACTCTTGACTTACAGCCACCGACACCGCCATCAGGGAAAAACCATCAACAAGAACGACCGCCATGGTCACGGGATATGCACTCCACACCCTCCGAAAGACCCGCCGGGGTCCAGTCCAGGCTTACCGCTTCCTCGAAAGGCAGGGCGCGGAAGCACGCCACTTTCATCGGCTTTGGCTGCCTGAGTGCAACGCTCAGAGCAGCAACATATCCCTTTGCAGGCTGAATCAGGGCAAACCGACATCCTTCGGGGCGTTGCAGATCCTTTCCGGAGAGTGTAATCCGGCAGGGTCTCTCCTCCGACAGATGAAACGCAAAGGAATCCAGGGGAAGCGAGAAGCCTCGTCCCAGCGCTTTCAGGAAGGATTCCTTCAGGGTCCAATAATAGAAGAAATGCGACAATCTCTCCGGCGCCATTTTCCTTAAATGCGCCGCCTCACCCGGTGAGAAAAAACGGCGGCTCAGCTTCAGCGCTTCCACGGGACGATTCACCATCTCCACATCAACGCCGATATCGGCCGTCCGTGTCACCGCGAAAACCGAAAGTCCCGTCGTATGCGACAGGCTGAATTGCAAAGGAACGGGCTCCGTTTCCGGATCGAGCGAAGGTTTCCCATGGGAATTCCTGACGAACCGCCATTCTTCCGGAGAGCGAGGCCGATAACGGGAAAGGGCCGTCCTGGCCAGGAGGTGGCTCAGTAAAAAAAGATGGCGGTCCTTAGCATGGCGCAGCCGCTCCACCCGGGCGATCTCGCCGGGATCGAGAACTTTACGGGCCGCAACAGGGAGATGTGGATCTTCAAAATCCCCGGCAAAAGCAAACCAGAGGTGAATTTCATCTTCAGGCAGGTATAGCAATGGATTTTCTCCAAGAAAATGCGAAGAAACCCCCTGCGTCATGACCGGCCTTTTTTGCCTCCGTTAACCATCTCCTTGAGTTCCTTCCCCACTTTGAAATAGGGCAATTTTTTCGATCCGACCTCGACGCGTTGCCCGGTCTTCGGATTCTTTCCCAGATAAGGAGGATACTCCCGGACAGTAAAACTTCCGAATCCCCTGATTTCAATCCTCTCTCTTTTCCGGAGCGCATTCGTAAATCCACCAAAGACCAGATTCACGATCTCGGAGGCCTCTTTTCCCCGGAGACTTTCTTTTTCGGACAGTGCTGAGATTAAGTCGGACTTTTTCATGATCTTCTCCTAATGTTCTTCCGGCATAAAAATCCACAACAGGATATAAAGGAGCAATCCTGTCCCCACGCAAAAAAAGAGCAGTGAAAATATCACCCGCCATACCCAGGAGGGTAACGGCGTATGCTTCCCCAGCCCTCCGCAGACACCGCCGAGCCAGCGGTCATCCTCCGCTCTGGAAAGTCTCTGGAGCCAGTTCTGAGCAGGCATATTCCTCCTCCTTTTCTTATCCGGACGTCTGCACCGGAAAAGCCTGCCAATCCCCCCGCTCCTGAGGGCGGGGCTTGCGGTACGCGCTCCCATTAAAGGCCGACCACGGCTTCACCATCAAGCATCCGGTCAAAAGCAACGTCTCTCTTTTATATATAAATATCCGCTACTGCAAATCATTTTAATACATTTTATAAATTTCCCTGAAAAAGTTGCCAGACAAACCGGCCATCGCGTCCGTACACGACAAAACGCGCCCGGATGCCCGCCTGTCGCACAAAAAATTTCCGGATGGGCGGGCAAGAAGAAAAAGTGATAGAAATTTACAGTGAGAAAGTGGTATCCTGCCACTGGTTTTTAACGAGGCATGATTTAACCCATGAGGAGGTTTCAATGAACAACTTTTTCAGCAAGAGGCCGCTGCTTCTTTTTTTCTTTCTGACCGCCGTGATCCTGCTCGGTCCCTACCGGGACAGCCGCGTCGCCGCCATCGACCGAAATACCTACAAGAATCTCAAGACCTTCACCGAGATCCTGGACATGGTAGAGAAGAACTATGTCGAACCGGTGGATTCCGATAAATTGATGCAAGGGGCAATTAACGGCCTGATGAAATCCCTCGACCCCCACAGCAGCTTCATGACCGCAGCGATGTACAAAGAGCTCGAGGTGGAGACCCGGGGGAGCTTCGGCGGAATCGGAATCGAGATTACCCTCTTGAAGGATGTCCTCACCGTCGTGTCTCCCATCGAGGATACCCCCGCCTACAACGCCGGGGTCAAGGCGGGCGATCAGATCATCCGGATCGACGGCAAGTCGACCAAGGACATCACCATCATGGAGGCGGTCAGCAAACTCCGCGGTCCCAAGGATACGACGGTGACGATCACCATCATGCGCGAGGGGATGGCCAAACCGAAGGATATCTCGATCACCCGCAGTATCATAAAGATCAGGAGCATCAAGTCAAAGATCTTCGACGACCATGTCGGATATATCCGGATCTCCTCGTTTCAGGAACGGACGGGGGACGACCTGAAAAAGGCCCTCCGGGAGATCGAGGCGAAGGGCCGCCCCCTGAAGGGAATCGTGGTTGATATGAGGAACAACCCGGGCGGTCTCCTGAACCAGTCCGTGGAGGTGTCGGACGCCTTTTTGAAGAGGGGTGTCATCGTCTCCACGCGGGGCAGATCCAAGAGCATGGAGAGCAAATCCACGGCAAAGGACGATGGTGACGAACCGACCTGCCCGCTGGTCGTCCTCGTCAACGAGGGGACTGCCAGCGCCGCGGAGATCGTCTCCGGCGCCCTGCAGGACAACGGACGGGCGCTGGTCCTGGGAACCCAGACTTTCGGTAAAGGGTCCGTGCAGACGGTGATCCCCCTGGAGGACGGCGCGGCCATGAAGCTCACGACGGCAAAATACTATACGCCCAAGGGGCGATCCATCCAGGCGGAGGGGATCACCCCCGACATCATCGTGAGGCTCGTTAAGCCGCCAGAAGAGAAGGAGAGTGCGGAAAATCATCTGCTCCGGGAGAGAGATCTGCAGGGTCATATCAAATCCCCCAATGAGAACGACGCCAAACCGGAGGAAGCGAAGAAGGAGCCGGATGATCTGGCCAAAGACAATCAGTTGAAGAATGCGATCGATATCATCCGGAGCTGGGATATCCTGAAAAAGAACCTTAAGGATTGACTTGGCGCCGTATAAACACGGAATGTATGAAATTTTTCAAACGTGGGAAGGGATTTCCGGTTCTGGCCGTGATCATCACCGCCGCCCTGATCGCGGCGGTGTTCCTTTTCCTCGAACGGATGGAACTCCCCGACGATTCCGCCACCCGAAAAGGCCGGAAAACGGCGCCGCCGAAAAAGGCGTTGAAACAAAAAACGCCGGAGCGAAGGCCGCCGGTGGCGGAACGGAGGGAACAGCAGATCGCCGTCATCATCGATGACATCGGCTACGATCTGGGCGCCGCGGAGGAACTGGCGCGGATCAGGGCGCCCATCGCCTTCGCCGTTCTCCCCCACACCCCCCATGCGGCGGAGGCGGCCGAGATTCTTCACGCGGCCGGCAAGGAGATCCTCCTCCACCTCCCGATGGAACCCCGTTCCTACCCGGGAGAAAATCCCGGCGCCGGGGCGTTGATGGCAGATATGGACGAAAAGGAGATCCGGAGACAGATAGCCTTGGACCTGGCGGCTGTCCCTTATGTCTCCGGGGTGAATAACCACATGGGCTCCCGGTTCATGGAGGATGATATCCGGCTTTCCGTCGTCATGGATGAGCTTAAGAAAAGGGGCCTCTTCTTTGTGGACAGCCGGACCGCTTCCGATTCCCGGGGAAAGGAGGCGGCTGCCAGGGCCCGCGTCCGTTTCGCCGAACGTTCCGTCTTCATCGACCATACGCGGGGTTATGCCGCCGCCCTTGCGAATCTCACCCGCCTGCCCCGGCAGGGAGGGGAAGGGGGGGAACCGCTGCTGATGATCGGCCACCCCCATCCCGAAACAGTGCGGGCCCTCAAGGAGGTCCTGCCCATCTGGCAGGAGGAGGGGGTGCGGATGATCCCCGTCTCGGCTTATCTCAGCGCGTCCGGCGGAAAAGAGAAAGAGAATTTTCTTGTAAAAACTCGCTGAGCTGCGAAGCTTTCCGCCCTTGAGGTCAGGGTTTGCGGGTTATGGCTCCCGGTTAAATTTGCAACAGGAAGGATACCTTCATATGATGCGGACCGTTTTCCGGAAAACAGGCTGGCTGTTTATTCTGATCCTTACCCTTTGGGGGTGCGCCGCCGTCTCCGCCAGGGAGAAGGCCGCCCCGCCGCCGCCGGTTCCGGCCGGCATGTCGAACAGTGCCTCCTTTCACTACTCCCTCGGCGTCTTCCATGCCCTACAGGAGGACATGGGGGAAGCGATCCGGGAGATGGAAGAGGCCCGACGCCTCGATCCCTCCTCCCCCTATCTGGCGAAGGAACTCGCCTCCCTTTACGCGGGCAAGGGAGACACGGCGAAGGCCGTAGCGATCTGCAAAAAGACGCTGGAAGAACATCCTGACGACATCGATGCCCGCCTCCTCCTCGGCGGACTCTACCTCAACCAGAAGGACTACTCCGACGCCGTGAGAGAATACCGGAGGGTGATCGAATTGGATCCGATAAACACAACCGCCTATTTCTATCTCGGGACGAGCCATGCCGACCTGAAGCAGTTCGACGAGGCCGTCGCCGCGTTTAAGGAACTCATCCGGATCGATCCGGATCACTTCATGGGAAACTACTACCTGGCCAGGATCCTTTCCGATCTGAAGCGTTACGATGAGGCAGAAGCGGGATTCAAAAAGATGCTGATCCTCAGACCGCAGTTTGAATCGGCCCTGATCGATCTCGCCAACCTGTATGAAAAGCAGAAAAAGATCCCCGAGGCGATCAAGGTCTACCGGAATTTCATCGATCTATTCCCCACTCGTCTCCAGGCCCGGATCAAGTTGGGAGAACTTTTTCTTCAAGAACAGCGCTTCGACGAGGCGGAAAGCGAGTTCCGGGAGGTCCTGAAACTCGACAGCGCCAACCGGGAGGTGCGGCTGACGCTGGGGCTCATTGACCTGGAGAGAGGCCGGCATGAGAAGGCCATCGAGACGTTCGTCGCCCTGCTGCAGGAATACCCGACCGAATACCGGCTCATGTACCTCCTCGGCACGACCTATGAGGAGAGCGGGAACAAGGAGAAGGCCATGGAAACCCTGCGAGGGGTCTCCCCTGCGTCGGAGCACTTCGCCAACGCCCAGATCCGCATCGGGATGATCCTAAAGAAACAAAAGAGGGTGAACGAGGCCGTCGATTCCCTCCTCATCGCCATCCGGAAGAAGAAGGATGCGCCGGGGCTCTACGCCTATCTCGCCTACCTTTACGAGGATCAGAAGAGATTCAAGGCCGCGGAAGAGATTATCCGGGAGGGGCTGCAGAACAACCCCGGCAGCGTCGACCTCCACTACAGCCTCGGGATTCTCTTCGAAAAGGCCGGCTGGTTTGAGGAGAGCATGCAGGCGATGCGGACGGTCCTCAAGCTCGAATCGGATCACGCGGATGCCCTCAATTTCATCGGGTACCTGTACGCAGACAGGGGGATCAACCTGGATGAGGCTGAACAGATGATCAAAAAGGCCCTCCAGCTGAAGCCGGGAAATGGATACATCATCGATTCGCTCGGGTGGGTCTACTTCCGGCAGAACAAGTTTCAGGAGGCCATCCGGTATCTG
>JAHJQP010000013.1 GCA_018819165.1 Pseudomonadota bacterium | reverse complement strand
GCAAAGACTGGGTCAGCGACTGAGCCGGCGGGTGCGCTTCCGCACGGAAAAACCGAAGCGGCCGAGGCGACGCCCCAGCGCAAAATATTCCCCGTGGGCGAAGGCAAGCAAACCGCCCTTTTCGAGGCAGAGCCGCCCCTTCGCGTCTATCAGCGCCGAAGATACCTGCACGGCGACCACCTCCGCCACGAACAGCGTATGCGAACCCAGCTCCAGCGTTTTGCGCACTCGGCATTCGATGTTGAGCGGGCATTCCAGGACGATCGGGCAATTCACTTTCTGGGCCGGCGCGGGCGTGAGCCCCGCACCGGCGAACTTGTCCAGGCTGCGCCCCGAAACCATCCCGCACCAGTCCACCGCCTTCGTTTGCCGGAGCGAGGGGACATTCACCACGAATTCCCGCGTGGTCCGAATGATTTCATGGGAATACCGCTCGGGACGAACGGAGATCGACAGCATGGGCGGTTCGCTGCACACGTTTCCCACCCACGCGATGGTGATCAGGTTCGGCTTCCATTCTACCGTCCCGCCGCAGCTTACCAGGACCGCCGGAACCGGCGACAGCACGTTTCCCGGCTTCCATGACCGTTTTTCGATACTTTCTCTCTTTGCCATGCCGTACCTTCCTTTCATCTTCCGGCGATTTGTCCCGATCGCGGTTCAAAAGCGATGCATGATCCGCCGGTCTAACGCCGGTTGATGAACCAGAGGATCAGGGTGAGGATCACGCTGATATCCTTATGACGCCTCCCAGAAGAACGGCCGATCCCGGGCAAAGTCCGGCACGAGCGCCCGGTCGTCGACCGCCTGGGTGTAGAGCTCCTCGAACCCCAGATCGACGGCGGCGTTGACCACCTGCTCATACTCCTGCCGCGTCACCCGCCTGCCGAGGAGGGGATGCTGTCTTACGGCCGGGATCGGCGTGTACTGGGCCATCAGGCTGAGGGGAATCGCAGTGGAGATCCCCCGGATCATTTTCAGAACCGCGAGGCTGTTGTCCACCCTCCCCGGCAGGACGAGGTGGCGGACCAGGACCCCCTGCCGGGCGATACCATCCTCGATCTCAAGGATGTCGCCGACCTGGCGGACCATCTCCCGGAGGGAGGCCAGGGCGTGGCGTGGGTAATCCCCCGCGCCGGAGAAGCGCCGCCCCGCCTCATCGAGACCGTATTTGAAATCGGGGAGATAGATATCGACCATCCCGTCGATGAGGCGGACGATCTTCTCACGCTCATACCCGCCGCAGTTGAAGACGAAGGGAATTTTAAGCCCCCACCCCCGGGCGATCCGGAGCGCCTCCATGATCCCCGGCAGGTGGGGGGTCGGGGTGACCGGCTCGATGTTGTGGCAGCCCTTCGCCTCGAGATCCAGCATGATCACGGCGAGTTCTTCCACGGTCACCGGACGGCCCGCGGGCGAGTGGCTGATCTGGTAATTCTGGCAGTAGACGCACTTGAGATTGCAGGAGGAAAAGAAGATCGTCCCCGCCCCGCCCCTTCCCGAGAGAGGCGGTTCCTCGCCGTGATGAGGAAGGGCGGAGCTCATGACCATACCCGCGTCGAGTCGGCAGAACCCCTTCTCGCCGGCGACCCGATCCACCCGGCACCTCTGCGGACAGAGTACGCACCGCGTCAGGCTTTTCTTCAGATATTCGACCCGCAGGGCCGCATCGGCACCGATCATGGAAACACCCCTTCCGGCTTTTTTCTACAACAGAGCACCGGGGCAGTCAATAGCGGTCTCGTCATGAACAAAGAGTTTGATCAATGGAAGGTAGGCTTACAGTTTTTCAACGACATCCTTCAGACGACCGCTCGCGATTAGCTCCAGAAACTCCTCGCCGAGCGGCTCGGCCAGTTCCACCGCCCGCCGCCAGTTCGCGATCCGCGTCGCCGGGTCGTCGATGAAGGTCGCAAAGTCGCCGCGGTCCGGAATCCGGCCGCCGGGAAGCCCAGCGATAAACTCCTGCGAGGGATAGACCATAACGACGGAGTCGAGAAACGCACCCGGAGGCCGGCGCCGCTTGAGTTTCTTGTCCAACCAGCCGGGGATGATCCGCTCCTGATGGTGAAAAAAGAGGGTCAACCCCCGGTCCCGCGTCGAATAATCCTGGTTGATGTGGTAGTCGACGAGCCCCCCGTCCCGGTAGACGCCGTTCGGGGCCCCGAAGATGTCACGAACGCCGGCGACTGCGATGGGGATGGCGCCGGAGGCGATGACGGCGGACTTGAAGTTGACCTCGTTGAGCGCAAAAAAACGACCGCGGAACCTCTTCCGCAGACAGAAATCAGGGGGGTGGGGACCGTAATAGAAGACGATCCGCTCGAAGAAGCGGTGGATAAGCGAGGGCTTAATGGCGTTGGCCAGGAAGCCCAGGAGAAAACTAACCTTCTGCACCCACCGCCGTTCGGAGGCCGCCAGATGCCTGACCAGAGAGGTCAGGATCACCAGGCGGTACCGTTTGTGGGCCAGGGCAAAGGAGAGGGCGTCGTCCTCGATATAGGCGTTGATAATTGCGGTCAGGGACTGGAGGATCTTCTGGGGGGTATCCCTCCGCCCATAGGTGGCAGTGATATAGGCTTCCATGAGGGCGCGGTAGCTCTTGACCGCCTCCGGCTGCAGCCAGGCCGCAAAGCGCCAGGCGCCGGCCGAGGCGCCGGTCAGCCAAACCGGGTGCACCCTGCCGATAAGTCCCTCCCTGAGCAGGATGAGATCGAAACCGCTCGCAACCAGCCACCGGGGGCCGCCCGCCGGTCCGAAATAGGTCGAGATCCCATCCAGGCTGAAACCGCCTGAACGGATGAGGTCATAGGCCCTCTGCCCTGCCCTTACGCGGATGTTCTTTACTTCCATATATCCTAGTATCGTTCAAAAGGTGGGGCAAAAATCATTTGAGGCTAATAATGTCGTCTAATCGTAGATTCAAATCTTCTCTGGAGTTATCCACATCCGCGTCTGGCAGCCCTTTAATAGCAAGGCCGGACGCGGTTGTGGATAACT
>JAHJQP010000087.1 GCA_018819165.1 Pseudomonadota bacterium | reverse complement strand
GAAAATGAACAGACCATTGACCATCAATCAGTTGTGATTATTCCAGTTAAAAGAAATGAAGTCAAGAGATGTCTGCAAATTTATAAACTTTCGGGCGGGAAGTCCGTCTGGAAGAGGGACAGCCCCAGGTGCTTGCGGCGGGTCTCGCCATAGAGCTGCGTCTGTTCGCGGACGGTGGGTGCCCCCCGGCGGCCACGGCCGAAGACCTCGAGGGGGTGGGAGCCGCCCAGGTGGAGAGTGTGCTTGCCGTACTTGCCGGAGAGGGCGTCGACGGCCTCGTAGAGCTCCCGGATCTTCTCTGCCTTCAGGGGGTCCTCGAAGAGGGAGTACTGGATCCGGGTGTCCTGGACGAGGTCCAAAAGGACAACGCCGGTCGCGCGGTAGATCTCGTAGCGCCGGTACATCTCGTTGAACAGGCCGCGGAGGAGGCTGGACAACTCCAGGGGATGGGCCGAGGAGCGGCTGAGCTTTGCCTCCCGGCCCTCCGTGTCGAAGTTCTGCTTCTTCAGAAAGACGGCGATCCTCCGGGGGACGAGGCCGTAGCGCCTGGCCTTGATGCAGGCCGATTCCAGGTTCCGCATCAGATGGGCGAAGAGATAGTCCCGGTCGGCCGTCGGCGGGGCGAAGGTCTTCGTTTTGCTGATCGAGACGTAGGAGCTCTTCTCCTCCGGAGCGACGGGGTAGACTGACTCTCCCCGGAGCTCCCGCCATGTCTCGATGCCGGGCTTCGTGAACCTCTCCCGGATCGTCTTCTCGGGGAGGCGGGCGAACTCCAGAGCGGTTTTTATACCCATTTTGTTCAGGTAGTTCGTCGTGGCGGGGCCGATCCCCCAGACCTTCTCCACGGGCAGCCCCTCCAGGCAGGAGGCGATCGCCCGCCCGGGGATGACGGTGAAGCCGGCGGGCTTTCGTTGTTTGGAGGCCACCTTGGCCAGGACCTTCGTGATGCTGAGCCCCGCGGAAACGGTGATCCCCAGCTCCCGGGCGATCTCCGCCTGGATCTTCAGGGCGATGGCCTCGTAGGAAGCCCGGAGGGCCCTCCTCATTCCGGTGAGGTCGGCGAAGGCCTCGTCGATGGAGTACTCCTCCACCTGAGGGGTGAAGCGGCGCATGATGTTGAACATCCGCCGGGAGAAGAGGCTGTAGGTCTCGTAGTCGGAAGGGAGGACGACGAGCGCCGGGCAGATCCGCTTCGCCTCGTGGAGGGGGACCCCCCGCTTGATCCCCAGCCGCTTGGCCGCATAGTTCGCGCAGGCGACGATCCCCCGCTCGCCCCCCGTGATGATCGGCTTTCCCCTGAGTTCCGGATGGAGCGCCTCCTCGCACGAGGTGAAGAAGGCGTCCCCGTCGACATGGAGGATCGCCTGCGGCCAGCTGTGGAGGCTGAAAATAACGTCGTTCATGGTCGAAGCCTTTGCTCATCTCATGAAAACTGAAAAAAATGCTTGCCTTTTCCCGGTTTCAAGTATAATAGAACCATCGTTCTATTGTCAAGGGTTTTTTCAAAACCGTTGATGTTCTTGTAGTTTGAGGCGTTACCGACTTTTTACGAGAGGATCATCATTGACAGGGCAGGGGAAAGAGGGTAATTTACCGTCAGCATAGGATTTCCCGCTCTAATCCGATGGAAAGAGGTGTCCCCTGAACGAAAGGTTCATCAAGATTGCGGCCACCGGCTTCGGGAGCGGGTATGCGCCCCTGGTGCCGGGGACGGCGGGAACGCTGGTCGGCATCCCCCTGTATCTGGTCTTTTCGGCCATGTCCTGGCCGCTCTGGCTGATCACGGTTGCGGCCTTCACCTGCCTCGCCTGGTATGTCTCCCGGGAGGCCGAAAAACTGTTCGGGCAGAAGGATGCGCAGTGCATCGTGATCGACGAGATCACGGGTTTTCAGTGGGCCCTCTTTCTGATCGCGCCGACGGCGCTCCACGTGGCGCTGGGTTTCATCCTTTTCCGCCTCTTCGATATCGTGAAGCCTTTTCCGGCGCGGCTCTTTCACAAGCGGCTCCCGGGCGGATACGGAGTGGTGGGGGATGACCTGGCGGCGGCTGTCTACGCCAATCTGGCCCTCCAGCTCCTGGTGCGGTTCCGGGGGATATGAAAAAACGGCGGCGACAGGAAGATGTGCCCGGTGCTTTGATTGAACATTAAATGTCGTAGCCTGAACCCCTGAGCTTGCCGGAGGGTGGAGATTTCACGCTTCGTGACGCTCCGGATGGGTAGTGGATTTTATCATGATAATTGGTATATTGACGATCGGAAATGAATTGACGAGCGGCCGGATACAGGATACTAATTCCTCCATGATTGCCCGCGCCATGCAGGTGCAGGGCTGGCCTGTTGCGGGGATAGTCTCCGTGGGCGATGACGCCGGCGTGATCCGCGCTGCACTCGACTATCTGCTCATGCGCGCCGAGGCGGTGATCTTGACCGGCGGCCTTGGTCCCACGGCCGACGACATCACAACGGAGGCCGTCGCCCGGGCCTTCGGCCTGGCTCTGCGCACGGATGAAGCCATTCTTGCGCATATCCGGGGAATATTCGAGAAACGACGCCTCGCCTGGACGGAGAACAACGCCAAGCAGGCCCTCTTCCCGGAAGGGGCGGAGATCATGGCGAATCCCGCGGGAACAGCGGCCGGCTTTGCCCTGAGACGGGAAGGACGGGTCGTCGCGGTCATTCCGGGCGTTCCCGCCGAGGCCCTCAGAATGCTGGAGGAAGGGGTGATTCCCCTTCTTAGGAGGGAGTTTCCGGAAGCGGCGCTCCATGCGGAGACGGCCACCTTCAAGCTCTTCGGGCTCCCCGAGGCGGCGGTGGGTGCGGCGATGGCCGACGCGAATCTCGCGGATCTGGGGGTCGCAATCGGTTTCTACCCGAACTTTCCGGAAAATCACCTCGTCCTCACGGCGCGGACCGCGTCTGCGGAGGAGGCCGGGGAGAAGCTCCGGGAGGCGGGGGTGCGGGTGGAGGCGAGACTCGGGAAATATATCTTTGCAAGGGGTCAGGAGACGCTCGCAGGGAACATCGCCGGGCTGATGACGGAGAGGCGTCTCACTCTCGCCGTGGCGGAGTCCTGCACGGGTGGCCTGATAACGGACCGTCTCACGGACATTCCGGGGAGTTCGGTGTTTCTCGAACGGGGGGTCGTGACTTACAGCAATGCGGCCAAAACCGCCCTCCTCGGCGTTCCGGAACCGGTGATCCGGGAGCACGGCGCGGTGAGCGCCGAGACGGCGCGTCTCATGGCGGAGGGGGTCCGGAACATGGCCGCGACCGATCTGGGGCTTGCCGTGACGGGGATTGCGGGTCCTTCCGGCGGCACGGAGTCGAAGCCGGTGGGGACGGTCTATATAGCCCTCGCCGATGGGGGGATGATCGCCTGCCGTCACCATGCCTTCCACTGGGAGCGGCGGCGGAACAAGATCGTTGCCTCCCAGGCCGCCCTCCTGATTCTCTGGCGGTATTTGACGGGAGAGGTGAACTCTTGACGGATGAAAGGACGATCCGCTCTTTTCTGGCGCTGGATACGCCGGGGAGTATCCGGGGGGGCATCGAGGCGGTGCAGCTCCGTCTCAGGAAGATCATCCGCGGTGATGTTCGCTGGACCAGACCGGAAGGGATACATCTCACTCTGAAATTTTTCGGCAACATCTCCGAGGACGATGTGGTGAATATCTCGGCAGTCGTGGAGAAGATAGCGGCGGGAAGCCTGCCGCTGGTCCTGACGATCGGCGGGACGGGCGCCTTCCCCGATCCACACCGGCCACGGGTCGTCTATCTGGGGATGAACGGCGATGTGGAGAGGCTCATCGCTTTTCAGAAAGAGCTGGAGCGGGCGCTCGAGACAATCGGCTTTCCCCGGGAGGAGCGGCCTTTCCGGCCGCATCTGACCCTGGGACGGATCAAGTCCCCCAGGGGGCTGATCGGTCTGGCGGGGGTTCTGGAAAAAGGGGAATCTTATGCGGTGGGAGAGTTTTCCGCTTCCGGCCTTGGACTGTTTAAAAGCGATCTGACGCCTCGGGGCGCCGTCTACACACGGCTCGCGTGGTATCCCTTTGCGGGGCAGGGCAGCGCATGAAGCCGGCGGAGGGGAGAGGATCGACACGGACGAAACCACGGACGATGGTAAGGGAGGTGCATATGGGAACGGATGCGGACAGAGAAAAAGCGGTCGAATTGGCGATTACCCAGATCGAGAGGCAGTTTGGAAAAGGTGCGATCATGCGGCTGGGCGGCGGGGAGATGATCTCCGACATTCCTGCCATCTCGACGGGATCGATCAGCCTCGATATGGCGCTCGGGACCGGCGGGGTTCCCCGGGGGAGGGTCGTCGAGATCTTCGGACCGGAATCGGGCGGGAAGACCACCCTTGCCCTCCATATCGTGGCCGAGGCTCAGAAGCAGAACGGGCTGGCGGCCTTCATCGATGCAGAGCACGCCCTCGACGTCACTTACGCGCGGAAGATCGGCGTCAACACGGATGACCTCCTCATCTCCCAGCCCGACACGGGGGAGCAGGCGCTCGAGATCGCCGAGACCCTCGTCCGGAGCGGGGCGCTGGACGTCCTCGTCGTCGATTCTGTGGCCGCCCTCGTTCCCAAGGCCGAGCTCGAGGGGGAGATGGGAGACGCCCAGATGGGGCTCCAGGCGCGCCTCATGTCTCAGGCCCTCCGGAAACTGACGGGGAGCATCAGCAAATCGAAGACGACTGTGATCTTCATCAATCAGCTCCGGATGAAGATCGGCGTTTTCTTCGGCAATCCCGAGACGACCACTGGCGGGAACGCCCTGAAGTTCTACTCGTCGATGCGCTTGGATATCCGGAAGGTCAGCGCGCTCAAGCTGGGACAGGATGTGATCGGTTTCAGGACCCGGGTGAAGGTCGTCAAGAACAAGGTGGCGCCCCCTTTCCGGGAGACGGAATTCGACATCATCTTCGGCGAGGGTATCTCGAAGGAGGGTGATGTCCTGGATCTCGCGGCCGATCATGGCATAATAGAGAAGAGCGGCGCCTGGTACTCCTACAAGGGGGAGCGCCTCGGCCAGGGGCGGGACAACACCCGGACCTTCCTCAAGGAAAACGGGGATGTCCTGGCGCAGGTCGAGGCGGAGGTCCGCGAGAAGCTCGGGATGAAGCCGAAGGCGGCAAAGGAAGAGCAGAAGTAGATGGCGGAAGACCTTCTCCTTGCAAAGGCCGAAAAGAAGGCCTATCGGCTCCTTGCCCTCCGTGCGCACAGCGAGAAGGAATTGCGTGCAAAACTCAGGCAGGGCGGTTTTGCAGAGTCGGTGATCGCCCGGGTCGTCGAGAGGTGCCGGGGACTCGGCTATCTGGACGACGGGAATTATGCCCGGCAGCGGGTGCGGGAGCTCGCCGTCAACCGCCTTGCGGGAAATCGCCGGATCGTCTTCGACCTGCAGGAGCGCGGGATACCCGAAGAGCTCTCCCGTGAGGTGATCGGGGAGATCCGCGGGGAGATCAGCGAGGAGGAGGCGATCGGCCGGCTGATCAGGAAAAAGGTAAAGGGAATGGCGGTCGCAGCGATGGACGACCGCCAAAAGACAAGATTGGCAAGGAGTCTGGCGGGGAAGGGGTTTCCCGCGGGCCTCATTTTTAAGAAATTGAAAGGATCGGAAGGGGAAGAGGTTCATGACGATGACGGGGAGTGAGATCAGGGAGAATTTCTTGAGGTTTTTCGAGGGAAAGGGTCATGTGCGGGTGGCGAGTTCCTCCCTGGTCCCAAAGGACGACCCGACACTCCTTTTTACCAATGCCGGGATGGTGCAGTTCAAGAACAGTTTCCTGGGACTGGAGGACAGGGGATACCACCGGGCGGTGACCTCGCAGAAGTGCGTTCGGGCGGGCGGGAAGCACAACGATCTGGAGAACGTGGGGGTCACGGCGCGCCACCATACGTTCTTCGAGATGCTGGGAAACTTCTCCTTCGGGGATTACTTCAAGAAGGAGACGATCGCCTGGGCGTGGGAATACCTCACCGGCGTCATGGGCCTGCCGAAGGAAAAGCTCTGGATCACGATCTATCAGGACGACGACGAGGCCTTCCGGATCTGGCACGACGGGATGGGGATCCCCGCGGAGAGGATCGTCCGCATGGGGGAGAAGAACAACTTCTGGATGATGGGGGAGACCGGTCCCTGCGGCCCCTGCTCCGAGATCCTCTACGACCAGGGGGAGGGAACCGGCTGTGGGAAACCTTCCTGCAACGTGGAGTGCGAATGCGACCGCCACCTCGAGATCTGGAACCTCGTCTTCACCCAGTTCGACCGGGACGCCTCCGGGAAGCTGACCCCCCTGCCGAAACCGAACATCGATACGGGAATGGGGCTGGAGCGCCTGGCTGCCGTTATTCAGGGGGTGACAAGCAACTACGACTCCGACCTCTTCACCGGCATCATCCGTTTCATCGAAAAAATCAGCGGCCGGACCTACAAACAAGACGAGGAGGATGACATCTCCATCCGTGTCATCGCCGATCACAGCCGGGCGGTGACCTTTCTCATCGGCGACGGCGTTCTCCCCGGCAACGAGGGACGCGGCTATGTCCTCCGGAGAATCCTCCGCCGGGCGGCGCGCCACGGGAAGCTGCTCGGCCTGAACCGGCCCTTTCTCCACGAGGTGGCCGCGGTCGTAATCGACCAGATGAAGGGCGCCTACCCGGATCTCGTCGAGAGGGCTTCCTTTATCCGGAAGGTTGTGGAGAGCGAGGAAGAGCGTTTCATCGAGACCCTCGACGCCGGGCTTAAGATCCTCCAGGAGGAAGTGGCGGTCCTGAAGGAGGCGGGCGGGCATGTCATCCCCGGCGATATCGTCTTCAAGCTCTACGACACCTTTGGTTTCCCCGCCGACCTGACGGCCGACATCGTCCGGAAGGACAGCCTTTCCCTCGACATGGATGGCTTTGAGAAGGCGATGTCTGCCCAGCGGGAGAAAGCGCGGGAATCGTGGAAGGGGAGCGGTCAGGAGGCCGTCTCCGAGGTCTATCACCGCCTCTCCATCGAGGGGATCGCCACGGAGTTTGTCGGATACGAGGGGGTAACGAAGGGGACTTCACAGGTGATGGCCATCTTGAAGAAGGGTCAGCCGGTGGTTGAGATCGGCGAGGGTGACGAGGCGGAGGTGATCGTCGCGAAAACCCCCTTCTACGGGGAGACTGGCGGCCAGGTCGGCGATACCGGCGTGATTGTAAGCAAGGAGGGCGCCATCTTCCAAGTGTCGGATGCGAAAAGACCCCTCGACAACCTCATCACCCATGTCGGCAAACTCCAAAGCGGAAACTTACGGAATGGGGATACCGTCGGTCTGCAAGTGTACGACGAGACCCGCCGCGAGACGGAGGCCAACCACTCTGGCACCCACATCCTCCAGGCCGCCCTGAAGAAGGTCCTCGGGGAGCACGTCAAGCAGTCCGGCTCCCTGGTGAACGCCGACCGCCTCCGCTTCGATTTCACCCATTTCTCAAGGATCGGGGAGGAGGAACTCGCGAGGATCGAGATCGAGGCCAACCGGATGATCAGCGCCAATGTTCCCGTGTCGACCGAGGTTCTTCCGCTTGCGGACGCGATGAAGACCGGGGCGACAGCGGTCTTCGACGAGAGATACGGGGAGACGGTCCGCGTCATCGAGATGGGCGAGTTCAGCCGGGAGCTCTGCGGGGGGACGCACGTGCGGAGGACGGGCGAGATCGGTTTCCTCAAGATTGTCCATGAGTTCTCCATTGCCGCCGGCGTCCGCCGGATCGAGGCGCTAACGGGGAGAGGGGCCGTTGCCTATGTGCAGCAACTGGAGGGCGAGCTTCGTAAGGCTGCTTCTCTGTTCAAGACCAGTCTTCTGGGAACTGCCGGGACGGCGGGAACGGCTGCCGCTACGGAGACACACCTCAGGCGGGAACGCGAGTTGGAGAGGGAGAACGAGGCCCTCAAGGGCAAAATGGCGGCGAAGGATTCCGGAGATCTGATGGGACGCGTCCGGCAGATCAACGGGGTTGCCGTCCTGGCGACCGTGGTCGAGGCCTCCGATGTCAAGTCGCTTCGGGACTTCGGCGACAAGCTCCGGGACCGTCTCCGCTCCGGGATCATTCTGCTCGGGAGCCGGGTGGAGGGGAAGGCGATGCTCCTTTGCCTGGTTACCAAGGACCTCACCGACCGGTACCATGCGGGAAAGATCATCCAGTCGATCGCCCCTCTCGTCGGGGGGAGCGGCGGCGGTAGGCCCGACATGGCCCAGGCCGGCGGTCAGAGGCCGGAGCATCTGGAGGAGGCCTTGGAGAGACTCAAGGACCTCCTTTGAGGGGGGGAGAGATTAGCGATAGATTTTTGCGAGGATGCCCCGTGCAAATTCCTTCCCGTCGGCAAGGTCGGCATCGCTGGGATGGTCACAGGCTCCCTGTGCCTCTTCGGCCCAAGCCCGGTGTTCCAACATATTCGTCAATCCGTCGATGACCTCGGGATTGACCTGCCCCTGCACCCCGAAGGTACCCAGTACCTTCGCCCGGGAGGAGAGGCCGATCGCGTGTTCCAGCGCCTGCTTGGGCAGATGACCGCTTCTGAGCGAACCGTGGGTGCAGAAGAGGGCGATTTTCTGTCCGCCGGGCAGGCTCTTGAAGATGGGAAGGAGCTTGGCGGGAACGCTGTGGGCCTGGACGGGAAAACCCACGAAGATGATGTCGTATCCCTCTACGCTCTTGAGTTCCTCGATGGGGAGGAGTTTTTTCTCAATGTGAATCGCTTCATAGATGGCGCGCGCGAGCTTCTCGGTGTTGCCGGTCTGAGAGTAGTAGGTGACCAAAGCCTTCATAGCGTCCTGCCTCCTCGGAGAGATTTGACGAAACCCTT
>JAHJQP010000086.1 GCA_018819165.1 Pseudomonadota bacterium | reverse complement strand
GATGAGTTTCGAGATCTCGTACTCGGACATGAACCCGTATCCGCCGTGGAGGTGGAGCCCCTGCGTGGTGCAGAAGATCGCGGCCTCCGCGGCCAGGTTCTTGGCGAGGGAGGCATAGACGCCCCGATCGGGCGCCCCCTCCTGGACCAGGAAGGCCGCCTTCATGAGCGCCATCTCCGCCTGCTCGATCCGCTTCCACATCTCGATCAGGGTCTCCCGGGCCACGGGCATATCGCAGATACGCTGGCCGAACTGTCGTCGCTCCCTCGTGTAGGCGAGCGTGACATCGAGCGCCCGCCTGGCAAGCCCGACGCCGATCGCAGCCACCATGGGCCGCGCATAATCAAGAACGTCGGTGAGGTACTGGAAGCCAAGCCGCCGGTCGCCGATGATCTGTTCGTCTTCGATGACGACATCCTCAAAACTGACGCTCGCCGTGTTGGAGAGGTGCTGTCCCAGTTTGTCCTCCGGCTTGCCGGTCACGATCCGCCCCCCGCAGGGAAGCGGAATCTCCCGGCAGGTCTGCGCTGCGGTCTCCGCAGTATCCGGTTCCACGGCCAGCGCGGGAACGACGACGCAGGCCAGGAAGGGAGACGACGACTTGCCGACCTTGCAAAAGACCGTGAACTGCGAGGCGAAAGAAGCGTTCGTGATGAAGCACTTCGACCCGTTGAGCAGGTACTTTCCGCCGCTCCCCTTGCGGATGATCGTCGTCATTGCGCTGTTGTCTGAACCCGCACCGGGCTCCGTCAGGCAGAAGGAGGCAAGGAGCGGCCGCTCCACGAAGGGACCAAGGAAGGCCCGCTGCTGCGCCTCCGAGCCGTGCAGGGCGATCACCGCATTGGCAAGATCGTTGCACATGGCCGACGTGGCGATGCCGCTGTCCCCGTAAGAGATCTCCCGGATGATCAGGGCCATGGAAATGAGATCGAGGGAGTACCCTTTGACCGCCTCCGGGATGGAGAGGTTGATGATGCCGAGGTCCCAGGCCTTCCGGATGATGTCGAAAGGGAAGACGTGACTATTTTCCAGGGCCATGATGCAGGGGGTGATCTCCCGGCCGACGAAACGGCGGACGGTATCAAGATACTGCTTCTGTTCTTCGGTCAGATTGAAATCCATGTAAATGCTCCTTCATCCAAGAGCTTTGAAAATCTATCTTCCCTGTGATTGACGCCACCGCCTTCGCGGGGGCGTCAATCACACAAAAGGAAGAAATCCAAAGGTCTCTATCTGTTTTATTTTCGGGTGTTTACGCTCAGGCAGCGGCAGCGAAAGCCCGCTCCGCCGCCTCATGGGTCGTCACGGACGTACAGGCCACGCCAATGGTCCGGAAGAATTCCCGCAGCGGCCTCCCCGGCCCGATCTCCCAGATGGAATCTGCCCGGGAGGCAAGACAGACCATGTTCTGTTTCCACCGGACGGTGTGGCTGATTTGCAGGACGAGGTTTTCGATCAGCTCTTCTCGCCCGCCGGAGTGGAAGCCGCCCCGGTAGTTCGAGGTGACGCGGCCGGCAGCAGCGGGATCAAGGTCGTCGCCCAGTTCCTGGAGGGCCTTTGCGAAGGGGACGAGGATCGGCGCCAACAACCGGCTGTGAAAGGGGGCGCTCACGTTCAGCCGCACGAAGCGGAGGGACGGAAGATCGGACAGGGCGGACTGGAGACGGGATTCGGCCTCGGCGACCGCTCCGGTCTCGCCGCTCAGGACGATCTGACGATCGGAATTGGCGTTGGCCACGTCCACCAGGAGACCGTCGAGAAGGTTCCCGATCACCTCCGGGTTGAGTTCGTCTGCAATGACCGCCGTCATCGCCCCTGCGCCAGCCTGCACCGCCTCCTGCATGAGACGGCCCCGCTCCTGGACAATCTTCAGGGCCGCCGTGAAGGGGAGCGCACCGGCGGCAACCAGCGCCGTGAATTCCCCGAGACTGTGCCCCCCGAACAGGGTGGGGCTGAAGCCGTAACGGGCAAAGAGCCCTCTCAGCATGGCGATCTCGGTCGTTACGATACAGGGCTGGGTATATTGCGTAAGATGGAGGCGCCTGTCATCCGCAAAGCAGACGGCGGCGATATCCCAGCCGAGGACGTCCGCAGCCTCCTCGTAGGTGTGGCGGCTTTCCGGCACCTGCTCGAAGAAGTCCCGTCCCATCCCCGTTCGCTGAGATCCCTGGCCGGGGAAAACCGCCGCATCGATTCTTCCTTCCATCACCATTCCTCCCATCGTTGACACTTCGTAAAAAGTCCATATCCTGCGTTGCGCTTCATCCCTCGTCGTTGCGGCGTACGCCGAAGTACGCCCTACTTGTTGGGACTTGCATCAATCGTGCCACCTCAGAGATGCGGCAGGTCGGTCGCCAGAAAGCCTTTGTGCGACACGCAGTTGAACCGGCAGATCTGTCCCGTGAAAATGGCGTTTTACCTTGGTGCAGCGCCTTCCCGGTGCGTAAAATCGGGCCACGGCGCGAAGCCAGCTACGCAGCGCCTCTTCCCCTCCTTGACTTCCGGTGCGGGATTACGATATGAAATAAACATGGAAATCTTTATGCTGATGGCGGTGGGCATTACGGTGTCCGCGGCCCTGACGATCAACAAGAAGCGGGAACCGCTGCATCTCTCCTTCGCCGCCCTCTGCCTGGCCATCACCTTCCACAAGGGAGGGGTCTTCTTCAACCAGTTCTTCCAGCAAAGCGCCTGGCTCTTCATCGAGCGGCTGGGGCTCCTTACCATCCCTCCGCTCGCGATCAAATTCAGTCTTGACCTCTTCCGTGAGCAGACCCTGCTCATACAGCGGGACATCCGCACCACTGTCCTCTTCAGCACAGGGCTTGCCGCTCTCCTTTTCACGCCCCTCGGACGGTGGGAGTATATGGGAACGCTTCTCTACCTCTACGCGGCAGCGGTACTGCTATTGTGTTATCTTTCCCTGATCGTCCATGCAAAGCGGAAGGCGGCCGGCGTGGAAAAGAAACGCCTCGTCTACCTCATCATGGTCTGCACGGCGGCCATCGCGACATACAGCCTTCCGCCTCTTTTCAACCTGATCATCGCCGGCATGCTCTATTTCATCCTGATCATGATCACCCACCCCCACCTTACGGAGCTCCACGACCTCATGACACGCGCCCTGGTGATCCTGATCGTCACCCTCTTCACGACGGTGATCTTCTACCTCGTCGTCGGCTTCTTCGGGAAGGGCCCCGCACCGCCGTTCACGCTGGTTTTCATGGTCTCCTTCCTCATCATTATCGCCGTCGGGCCGTTCCAGGTCATCCTGAAGCGTCTGCTAACCCGGATCTACCCCGAGATCAAGGACGTCTTCACCTCCCCCTTCGACATTGACGAGAAGTTAGAGAGGGAAAAGGCGCTGCTCCTGGAAAAGATGGCCCCCGTCCTCGCCCATGAGATCCGCAACCCCCTCGGTTCGATCAAGGGAGCTGCCCAGATCCTCCGGTCGGAGGCGGAAAGCGAGGAGCAGCGGAATCTCCTGGACGTCATCACCCAAGAGGCGAATCGCCTCAACCGGGTAGTTTCTCAGTTCCTGGACTACGCCCGGCCCTACGCACCTAATCTGAAGCCGCAGCCGATCAACGCCGTCATCGAAAAGGCCCTGGCCGTCATCGAAACGGACAGCCTCTCGTCCCGGATCGATATTCAGTGGGAGCTGCACCCCCATCTGCCGTTGGTTCCCGTGGATCAGGAGCAGCTCCACCAGGTCATCCTGAACATCGCCATCAACGCCATCGAAGCGATGCCGGAGGGAGGCACGCTGACGATCCGGACCTCCCGGATCGTCAGCGACACAGGAGACGCGGTGGGGATCTCCATCCGGGACACGGGGCCGGGAATCCGCCGCGAGGAGCTCAAACAGATATTTACGCCTTTCTTCACGACCAAGGAGCGGGGGGTCGGTCTGGGGCTGGCCGTCTGCCAGCGCATCATCCGGAATCACGGGGGGCGCATCCGGGTGAAATCGATTCCCGGTCAGGGGACGATCTTCTTCATCCGTCTCGAAACGGTGCGGTAGGGGGGCTTGACAGATCCGGGCAATCCGGGTGAGAGTGAGGCCGGAAGGAAGGGGGCGGGAGCGCCCGCGGAATTGAAAGAATAAGGAAGATTTGCAAATGAAGGCAGCCAAGATACTCGTCGTAGACGACGAACTGAATATGCGCACGGTGCTCAAGGCCATGCTGAAAAAGGAGGGCTACGACGTGGTCACGGCCGCGGACGGGCTGCAGGCCCTGAAGTTCCTCAGAGAAGAGAAGTTTGCCGTCGTCGCCACGGACCTCAAGATGCCCGGATTGGACGGGATGGGCCTCCTTGGCCGGATCATGCAGGACGATCCTTCCCTGCCGGTAATCATCCTCACTGCCTACGGCACCGTGGCGAACGCCGTGGACGCCCTGAAGAAGGGCGCCTTCGATTACATCACCAAACCCTTCGAGCAGGACGAACTGAAAACGGTCGTCCTGAAGGCGGTCAAGACCCGGCTGATCAGCGACAGCGACCTCTCTGCCGCGACCGACGCCGATCCCCACCGGATCGTGGGCGCCAGCAGCCGCATGGCCGAGATCCACGAGATCATCCGCAAGGTCTCTCCCACGACGACCACCGTGCTCATAACCGGGGAGACGGGAACAGGCAAGGAGCTGATCGCCCGCGCCATCCACCGGAGCAGCACGCGGAACGAACAGCCTTTCATCAAGATCAACTGTGCCGCCATCGCGGAAAACCTCGTGGAGAGCGAGCTTTTCGGATACGAAAGGGGGGCGTTCACCGGCGCCGTCACCACGAAACCGGGGAGATTCGAGCTGGCCCACCTGGGGACGCTCTTCCTGGACGAGGTCGGGGAAATCCCGCGGGACATGCAGGTAAAGCTCCTCCAGGCGATCCAGGATCAGAGCTTCGAGCGGGTGGGCGGCCTAAAGACCGTCTCGGTGGACGTGCGTCTCATCGCGGCCACAAACCTGAACCTCCTGCAGGAGGTCAAAGAGGGAAAGTTCCGGGAAGACCTCTTCTATCGCCTGAACGTCTTTCCGATCCATGTCCCGCCGCTCCGCGAACGGATCGAAGACATCCTCTCCCTGAGCGACTACTTTCTCGAAAAATTCAACCGGAAACTGAAACGATCGGTTAAGGGAATCGACGCGGAGGTCCGGGACTGCTTCCTCTCCTACCCCTGGCCGGGAAACATCCGGGAACTGGAGCACCTCCTCGAACGGATGGTCCTGATGGCGGAGGGACCTCTCATCACGATGAAGCTCGTCCCGGCGGATGTCACGGCCACGAACCGGGAACCTCGCCCCGCGCCTATGGCCCTTACGGAAGAGACGACCGGCCACGACGTCCTGAAAAGCCACATGGAGGGGATGGAACGTCAGATCATCGCCCAGTGTCTTGAGGAGTGCGGCGGCAACGTCACCCGGGCGGCCGAACGGCTGGGGCTGAGCCGGAAGGGCCTTCAGCTCAAGATGATCAAGCACCAGCTCCGGAAGTCGAGGGAGTGACCGGAAACATCTATTTTCTGTTTTTTTTCTTTCGGATCTGTTAATATAACTGAAAATTTGAAAGATAACCAGGAGATATCCGGATGAATCTCAGGAAAAAGCTGTTTGATCTCTCCTTGGAAAGCAAGGGGCTCTACTATCGGCTGCCCATCATCTTCGCCCTTTTCTTCTTCGTACCCCTTCTCGGACTTCTCTACTTCGGCCTGAGCTACGACTTCCTGGGAAAAAGCGACATCCCCGTCTTCATTTTGGTCCTTCTGGGCTCTTCCCTCGCCGGATATGTCATGATGCGGCGGGTCTTCGACGACATCCTCAACACCTCGGCCAAGATATCCAAAAGCCTGCCCCAGAATCTTGAAGGGCCCGGCAAAGCGGAAACCTCCAACGAACTGCGGGGGATCGTCCAGTCTTTCCAGGCCGTCGAAAAGCAGCTCCGGAGGAGCTTCACCCACTGGAGAAAAGGGCGTCACAACTCTCCACGCTCAAGGAACTTTCCGATCTCTGCTACGTCACCTTCGACAGCGACGACCTGTTTGCGATCACCATGGAACGCGCCATGAAGCTTACCAGTGCGGATGTAGGTTCCGTCCTGATCCTGAAGGGCAAAAAAAGGGAGACCTTCGTCGTCCATGCCACTTACGGGCTCGGCGAGCTTGTCAAGAAAGGGGACCGGACGGACTTCGCGACGAGCGTCGCCAAATTTGCCGTCATCAACAAATCTCCTCTCATCATCGACGACATCGAGAAGGACAGCCGCTTCGGTCGGGAGAACCGCTCCCACTACGGCACCAAATCCTTTCTCTGCATGCCCCTCAAGGGGATCAATGAGGTCTTCGGGGTGCTCACCCTCTCGCGCAAAGCGGCGGACATCCCCTTCACGCAGGAAGATGCCGATGTCCTGACACCCCTTCTGAGCAACGCCGCCTTCACCTACGATAACCTGAATCTCATCAAGACCAACCGGGAAAAACGCCAGCAACTGGCGACCTTCATCGGGATATGTCACACCCTGAGTTCCAGTCTTCGCGACAGCGAACTGAGGATCTACGAACTCGTCGGCAGTCGCCTCCGCGGAAGGAATGACGGCTGAACCTACTTTTGATGCTTAATTTTACGGAGGCATCAATCTTTTTCGCATCATCCGGAACAGCCATAAACCATTTCCCTTTACATCCGGCGCAAATATTGCTAATGACCCCCAAAAAATACCCAGGAAGGAAAGCCATCATTGGAAAACGAGAACGTCCATCGCATAAACCTTGACCACAGAGAGATCCTCCTGATAGGAACGGCCCACGTCTCCCGGGAAAGCGCCGACTTGGTGGAGCGGGTCATCGCCGAAGAAAAACCAGATACGGTCTGCGTCGAGCTCTGCAAACCCCGCTACGATGCGATCCGCCAGAAGGATAAGTGGCAGGAAACCAACATCGTCAAGGTAATACGCGAGAAGCGGGCGTCCATCCTCCTCTCCCAGCTCATCATGGCGTCCCTCCAGCGGAAGATCGCCCAGAAATTCAACATCACTCCCGGCGAGGAGATGCTCCGGGCCATCGACCGGGCCGAGGAGATCGGGGCGGAGATCGTTCTTGCGGATCGGGAAATCAGGGTGACCCTCCTGCGGACCTGGCGAAAGATGGGCTTCTGGAGCAAGATGAAGTTCCTCTCCGAGGTCCTTCTCTCCGCGTTCGCAACCGAGGAAATCACCGAGGAGGAGATCGAAAAACTCAAACAGCACGACGTTCTGGAACTGGCGCTGCAGACCGTCAGCGAGAAACTGCCCGGATTGAAGACCACTCTGATCGACGAACGAGATCTCTACCTCGCCCACACCATCGGCCATGCTGCGGGCGCCAGGATCGTGGCAATCGTGGGCGCGGGGCATGTGCCGGGCATCCTGAAACACCTGGGCGAAGAAATCGACATTGCGGCGCTGAACAGGATCCCCGAGAAAGGCATTTGGGGAAGATGCGCCGGCTGGGTCTTTTCGCTGGCCATCATGGGTCTTTTCGTTGCCGGCTTCTTCTCCTCCGGCGCCCAGGCCAGCCTGAAGATGCTCACCTGGTGGGCGTTGATCACCGCTTCTTTCTCGGCGCTCGGGGCTCTCATCCTCCTGGCCCATCCGTTGACGATCGCGGCCTCTGCTCTCTCTGCTCCCATTACGACACTGCACCCCCTGATCGCCGCCGGCTGGGTCGCCGGTCTGGCGGAGGCAACGCTGCGGAAACCCCAGGTCAAGGACTTTCTCGCGCTCTCGAACGATATCATCTCCGTCCGGGGGTTCTTCCGGAACAAGATCACGCGCCTGCTTTTGCTGGTCGCCGTCGTCAACCTGACCACCTCGATCGGGACCTTTGTCGCCATTCCGGTGATCATGAGATTTTTATAAAGAGGGATCTCAATATGACGGAAACGAAATCCATGCTCTGCCCGCACTGCCGCAAACTGATCAGCAGCGATGAGCCTGTCTGCCCCTACTGCGGGACGGCCGGGCCCGGCGCTCTCTGGAAGCGGAAGGTCTTCGGCGTTCTTTCCCTGCTTCACCTTGATCCGGTCAAGGCAATCATCGGCTTGAACGCCGCCTTCTATCTCTTTTCTCTCCTGATCAACCCGTCGGCGCTGGGCCTTTCGGCCAACCCCATGACGTTCCTGTCGCCCTCGGGCGAGAGCCTCTTTCTCCTCGGCGCGACCGGAACCCTCCCCATCGCCGCCTACGGCCGCTGGTGGACTCTTGTTTCCGCATCCTTCCTCCACGGGGGGCTTCTGCACATCTTCTTCAACATGATGGCCCTGCGGCAACTCGCCCCTTTTGTCCTCGATGAATTCGGTTTTCACCGCTTCGCGATTCTCTACCTCTGGACCGGCATCGCCGGCTTTTTCCTCTCCTATCTGGCCGGCGTCCCCTTCACCATCGGCGCCTCCGCCTCCATCTGCGGTCTCATCGGGGCCATCCTTTACTACGGCAAGAGCCGGGGTGGCTTCTACGGGGAGCAGATCTACCGCCAGGCGATGGGATGGGTCGTAGGAATAGTCCTCTTCGGTCTCTTCTTTCCGGGGATAAACAACTGGGCGCATGGAGGCGGTCTCGTCTCCGGCATTCTGATCGCCTTTCTGACCGGCTACCAGGAGCGGAAGCCCGAGGCCTTGTTTCATCGGCTCCTGGGAGCGGCAAGTATCCTGATCGCTGCGGCGGCCCTCCTCTGGGCGCTGATTCAGGCCGTCTATTCCCTGATCTGATCCTCCGTCGTTCCCTTAAAATGCTACTGTAATGTGTAGATAGAATCGATCAGTTCCGCTGTTGATCCTTTGCTTGCCGCTGCGTCTCTTCTCTGTTATAATTCCTCCCGATGTTCCGGGTAAATGCCCAAAGTGAACTTGCCGGAAGACACAAGCCGGTATGTAATGAATGGAGGCTCTGAGTATGAAGCTGCAGATAAAGAACAACGTCTCCTGGATCGGAAAGATCGACTGGGAGCTCCGGAAATTTCATGGGGATGAGTACTCGACCCACCGGGGCTCCACTTACAATTCCTACCTGATCGAGGAGGAGAAGGTCGCCGTCGTGGATACGGCATGGGCGCCCTTTGCCAAGGAGTACGTCGTCAATCTGGAAAAACTGATCGATCTGAAAAAGATCGACTACGTGATTGCCAACCATGGGGAGATCGATCACAGCGGCGCCCTTCCCGAACTGATGAGCCGCATCCCCGATACGCCAATCTACTGCACGGCGAACGGCATCAAGTCTCTAAAGGGCCACTACCACCAGGACTGGAACTTCCATCCCGTCAAAACAGGAGAACGTCTGAGCCTGGGAAGCAAGGAGTTGATCTTCATCGAGGCGCAGTTGCTCCACTGGCCGGACAGCATGTTCTGCTACCTGACGGGGGACAATATACTTTTCAGCAACGACGCATTCGGGCAGCACTATGCCTCGGAATACATGTTCAACGACCTCGTTGACCAGGCGGAACTGATGGCGGAATGCATCAAGTATTACGCCAATATCCTGACCCCCTTCAGCGAGCTGGTGGAGCGGAAGATCAAGGAGGTCCTCGCCTTCAACCTCCCCGTGGACATCATCTGCACGAGCCACGGGGTCATCTGGCGGGACAACCCCGTCCGGATCGTCCAGCAATACCTGAAATGGGCGGACAGCTACCAGGAAGACCAGATCACGCTTATCTACGATACGATGTGGAACGGCACGCGCGTCATGGCGGAGAACATCGCGCAGGGGATCAAGCAGGCCGATTCCCAGGTGAACCTGAAGCTCTACAACCTGGCCAAATCGGACCGGAACGACGTGATGACGGAGATCTTCAAGTCCAAGGCCATCCTGATCGGATCGCCGACGATTAACCGGGGCATCCTGACCTCGATTGCCGGTTTCCTGGAGGAGATGAGGGGGCTGAAGTTCAGAAACAAGAAAGCGGCCGCCTTCGGCTGCTACGGTTGGAGCGGCGAATCCGTCAAGGTGATCAAAGAACGGCTCGAAGCGGCAGGTTTCCAGGTCGTGGACGACGGCCTCCGGTGCCTCTGGAATCCCGATCAGAAGAGCATCGAATCCTGCTTCGAATATGGTCGAAAGATTGTCGGGCTTTTGAAGTGAAAGGAGAGTTTATGAAAAGAAAGCTCCTTGGGCTTATGATGTTACTGGTTCCGGCGCTATTCCTGATCACGGCCTGCGACACCGCCCTCACCGTAGGCACCAAGACGATCGGCATCCGCTCCGGGGAATTCATCTACACGGACGGCTACCTCCGGGCCACCTACATCTTTCCTTTCGAGAAGGTCTGGGCGGCCTGCGAGAAGACCATGACCGACCTCAAGGCCGGCGACGTCGAGCGGGTAAAAAAGATCGCAACCGGGAATTTAACTGCGATGATCCAAGACGACAAGGTCCGGATCTCCGTGGAGTACGTGGAGAAGGGAATGACGGCGGTCTCCATCATGGTGGGGCCGTCGGGAAACAACCTGGCATCGCAGCTCATTCATGACCGGATCGCGAACGTCCTGAAGAACTCCTGAGAGGCCCGTGCGCGGCTCGCCCGGCAACCCCCTCAAATGATGGGACCATGACCATGATTCATGCGGAGCGACCGTCAGGCCTTCACCGGAAATTCTAAGCCGTAGTCAGGCAGAGGAGGAGTCCTTTGAGGTAACGGCCCTCCGGGTGGGCGAGGTTCACGGGATGGTCCGGCCCCGCCCCGAGGAGACGGAGAACCTGCGCCGTCTTCCCCGCATCTCGGACGGCGCCGAGGACAATCTTCTCGAAGAGCTCCGGATCGATGGGGTTGGAACAGGAGAAGGTCGCGAGCAACCCCCCTTCCCGGAGGCGCCGCGCCGCCTGGAGATTGATCTCCTTGTAGCCCCGCGCCGACCGGGCGACATCCTTCCGGGACTTGGCGAAGGCGGGAGGATCGAGGATGATCAAGTCGAATACCTCTTGAGTTTCCCGGATATAATCGAAGACATTGGCCGTGAGCACGGGGTGATTCTCCGGAGAAAGGCCGTTCCGGACAAGGTTCCGGCAGGCGATCTCGTTGGCCGCCGCCGAGGTCTCCACTGAGACGACCCGCTTAGCCCCTCCGCGAACGGCATAGACGGAAAAAGCGCCGGTGTAAGAGAAGCAGTTCAGAACCGCCGCCTCCCGGCTCAAGGCGCCGACGATCTCCCGGTTCAGACGCTGATCGAGGAAGAATCCCGTCTTCTGCCCGGTGATCAGATCCACCACAAAGCGAAGGCCGTTTTCGGTGATCTCAGCCGTCTCCGGGATCTCCCCCACCACGGGACAGATGCGCTCTGCAAGCCCCTCCAACTGCCGGGAACGCCCCTCGCTTCGTTCGTAAATCCCGACCGGCCCGACCGCCTCGACCATAAGACCGACCAAGGTCTCCCGCCATTTCTCCATCCCAGCCGTCCCGATGCTGAACACAAGATAGCCTCTGTACCGGTCGACGACGAGGCCGGGCATCCCATCCCCCTCCGCATTGACAAGCCGGAAAGCGTCCGTTTCCGGCGGGACGACCTGACGGCGCAGGGCGAGCGCCCGTTCGATCCGCCGCCGCCAAAAACCGGCGTCGATCCGGGCGGCGGGATTGTCGGTGAGGAGACGGAACGCAATGTCGCCGGTGTTGAAAAAACCGAGGCCGAGGTTTCGGCCGGTGGCGTCCGCCGCCAGGACGATGTCGCCGGGCTCTAACTTCCCCTCTACCGAGGCCAGCGCCCCTGAGAAGACCCAGGGATGGCCGCGGCGAAGGGAGAGATCGCGTTCCTTTTTAAGGATAATCCGTGGGTAATCCATTTTTCTTCTCAGTATGCATGGCCGTTCATAAAGCCCTGATCAACAATTTTCAATTGCCCACCATTTCAGTTGGTATATATGCTATTCATACCTGAAAAGAACCATTGTGGCAAAAGGTTTGACTATTCTCAGACCAACAGGACATGCTATACTACACTATCGAGACAGAACGGGAAGGCAATGGCGTGATCATTTTCAGCGGAGCGGCGCTGATCACTCCGGAGGGCCGGAAAAATCCATCCCCGGTGGGGATGAAAGGAGAAGGATCATGAGTGTATTGGATGCGATTGGGAACACCCCTTTGGTGGAGATAAAAAATCTGTGGGACTCCGCGAAGACCGGGGTGCGGATCATGGCCAAGCTGGAAGGTTCCAATCCAGGCGGTTCAGTCAAAGACCGCCCGGCTTACTACATGCTCAAGGAGGCTGTCGCTTCCGGAAAGCTGGTTCCGGGGAAAACGATCCTGGAGCCCACTTCCGGCAACACGGGCATAGGGATGGCTATGGTCGCAGCGGCTATGGGGTTTAAAATAAAGCTCACCATGCCAACCTGTGTGAGCGCGGAGCGGCAGGCCGTTTTGCAGGCGCTCGGGGCGGAATTGGAGATGACCCCCGGCAGCGACCGTACCGACGGCGCCATCAGACGCGCGCACCATATCATGGAATACCAAGGTGATGTGTACTTCATGCCCAATCAGTTCGACAATCCCCACAACTCCCTGGCCCATTACCATACGACCGGGCCGGAGATCCTGCGGCAGACGAACGGCGAGGTCAATGTCCTTGTCGCCGGGATGGGTACGACAGGCACGCTTATGGGCTGTTCACGGTTTCTCAAGGAGAAAAAACCATCGATCAAGATCGTCGGTATTGAGCCCACGCTGAACCACCGTATCCAGGGCTTGAAGAATATGAAAGAGGCGATCGTCCCGAAGATCTATGACCCGAGTCGGCTGGACCGCATCGTCGGCTGCAACGATGAAAACGCTTTCGACATCACCCGCGACCTTTCCCTTCGCGAAGGGCTGTTCTGCGGAATAAGCTCAGGCGCCGCTATGTGGGGCGCCCTCCAGATAGCCAGAGACCTGCCGCGCGGCGCCACCGTCGTGGTCATCTTTCCCGATCGAGGCGACCGCTACCTTTCGACGGAGGTGTTCCGTTCCATCTGCGCCATATGTCCTCCCTAACGCCTCAATCGATTTCTCATCGGCCATGCCGGAATGTGTTGGCGTTATATATTGTGGAGACAAGTTTGAAAGGAAGCCGCGCCGGGGGGTCTATGGTGATTATTTCCTTGACTCACTATGCTGTCTATCGTACAGATTTAACTCGCAGAACCAAATTCTGATCAATGAGGGGGAGGGGTCATGAAACGAAGCGTTCTTGTGTTTGCGGTGATCGTTTGCTTGAGCATCGCGGTACCGACCTGGGCATGCACGACCACACTGACAGGCAAAAAGGCCTCCGCCGACGGCTCGGTCATGGTGTCTCATTCGGACGACGGGCTGGGCGACGCACGGCTGATTTACGTGCCGGCCTTGGACCATAAGCCCGGCTCGCTGCGGCCGGTGTTTTACTCACACTGCGCTTTGGATTACAAGCCCCAGTGGGGAGCCAGCGAGACGCAGCGCATAGCCACTCGGGATCGCGGGCCGGGGTACGATACGCCCGGCGTGCCCTCGTGCGTGCCCTTGGGGTTTATCCCGCAGGTGCCCCATACATACGCCTATTTCGACGCCAACTACGGCATCATGAACGAACACCAGCTGTCCATCGGCGAATGCACCGACAAAGCCAAGGTGCATCCCGAGCCCGAGCCGGGGAAACGCATCTTCTATTCGTCAGAGCTGTCCCGGGTGGCCCTGGAGCGTTGCAAGACGGCTCGCGAGGCCGTGAAGCTGATGGGGGAACTCATCGAGAAATACGGATACTACGGAACGGGCGAGACCCTGATCGTCGCCGACCCGGAAGAGGGATGGGTCATGGAAATGGCCGGTTACGACATGAACGGTACGGGCGGCGTCTGGGTAGCTCAGCGCGTGCCCGACGACGGCTTCTTCGTGGCGGCTAACCAGTTCCGCATCCGGGAAGTCCGCATAGACGCCAAGGATATGATGTTTTCCGCCAACATCTTCGATGTGGCGCAGAAGAAGGGCTGGTGGAAGCCCGAGCAAGGACCCCTCGACTGGGCCAGTGTTTATGGCGACGGCGAGTTTCATCATCCCTATTACTCCCTGCGGCGCGTCTGGCGCGCCCAGTCCCTGGTTGCGCCGTCTCTGAACCTGTCCGCATCGGCAGAGGGTCCTTTCACGCGGGCCTATCCCTTTGCCGTCACGCCGGACCAGAAGCTGACGGTCGAAAACATCTTCGCGATCCACCGCGACAACTACGAGGGCACCGATTTCGACTTGACCAAGGGGCTGGCCGCCGGTCCCACGAGCTACGAGAAACCCGCTGCGGGGAAAAGGAAGCCATGAGTCTGGAATGAACAAAAGGCGATCCTCCATCATTTTTCAACGCCTTAGATATAGATAGGTTAGAATAAGCAACTTGGATTACATAGACTTTTCAAGGCATTATGCACTGATCCTGTTTCCCGCTTTCTTCGTGATTCGTGCCAAGAGCAATTTTCGTTTCAGGCGACTCTATTCCCGGGAAGTGGACAAAACGCTTGGGACGTTTTTACCGCTTCCGACGGCTTAAAAGAAAAAGCCACTTATGCCGATCGCGGCCTTTATTCAGAGGGCGTGATGTATTTGCTGGTTAACGGCACGCTCTCCATTGATCAGGGCAAACTCACCGGAAAAAGGAGGTAATAAAATGTTCAAAAGAATCGTGGTTTCAGCGACCGTCATTTCCTGTCTGGCACTCTTTAGCGCGGCTCATGCCTGCACCGATTTTCAGGTGAAAGCAAAAGATGGAAGTGTAATTATCGGTCGCTCTATGGAATTTGCAATGGGAATGGATTCCGAAGTCGTTGTTTTCCCCAAGGTAGAAAAAATGGTCAGCATGACGTCTGACCGAAAGACGGGTATCAGTTGGACACCGAAATACGGTTATCTGGGCATCAATGCTCTTGGTGAGAAGCTAGCGTTCCTTGACGGGTTGAACGAAGTCGGGCTATCAATAGAATTCCTTTGGTTCACCGAGAGCAAATATCAGGAAGCTAAAAACGGCGATTGGCTTTCGGTAGGTGATCTCAGTCACTGGCTGCTGGGTAATTTCGCCACGGTTGACGAAGTAAAGACGGCGTTTCCCCGCGTGAAGGTGGTCGGCGTCTATGTGCCGCAATTAGGTATGGTTCCCGGATTTCACGCTGCTGTGCACGACGCCCGAGGCAATAACATCGTGGTGGAGTTCATCAACGGGGAAACAAAGATTTACGATAATCCAATCGGTGTGATGACCAACAAACCAACTTTTGACTGGCATCTGACTAATTTGCGCAATTATGTAAATCTTGACCCGTATGATAAAGAAGAAAAGACGATCGCGGGGGTGAAGGTCAGTCCGACGGGCAGCGGCACAGGCTGGCTGGGGATGCCCGGCGATTGGAGCCCGCCTTCGCGCTTTGTTCGCACGGTCATGATGGTCGACTCGGCTGATCCTGTCAATAATGCCGCCGAGGCGGTCAATCTCGCAGAACATATTCTTAATGCGGTAGATATTCCGATGGGTGTAATAAAAACCAGGCACTTGGAAAATAAAGATATGATCGATTACACGCAATGGATTGTGATCAAGGATCTGACGAACAAGGTTTTGTATTTCCGCTCCTATCAGGATCTTACCCTGAAAAAAGTAGATATGAAGAAGCTCAATTTTAACCGCGGCGCGGAAATTAAAACGATCCGTATCGAATCCGGAATTCGGACGATTCTGGATATGACGGAGAAATTAGTAACGTTCAAAAGGTGGGTCAAAAAGTAAATTGAAAAAATCACGGTCTCTCTTTAGGGTACGTTTTGAGAAACAAAAACCTTGAAGGAGAGACCGTGATGAAAAGATGTGTCAGTATAACATGTGATTTTGATC
>JAHJQP010000085.1 GCA_018819165.1 Pseudomonadota bacterium | reverse complement strand
GGAGAAGTACCGCGCCCGGCAGATCATGAAGTGGCTTTACCAGACGGGGGCGACTTCGTTTGCGGAGATGACCACGCTCGCCCGGGATTTCCGCGCCGCCCTGGAAGAGCGATTCATCATCGCGGAGCCTTCCTTCAACCGAATCCAGACCTCGGTGGACGGGACCAAGAAAGCCCTCTTCAGGCTTTCCGACGGCTGCGGCGTCGAGAGCGTCCTCATCCCCGGCCGGAACCATTGGACCGCCTGCATTTCTACCCAGGCGGGCTGCGCGATGGGTTGCCGTTTCTGCCTGACCGGCAAGCAGGGGTTGAAGCGCAACCTCCTCCCTTCCGAGATCACGGGGCAGATGACGATGCTCAGGCGCCAGACCCCCGAGGGTCCGGAGATCAAGAACATCGTCCTGATGGGAATGGGAGAGCCGCTGGCGAACTACGACCATACCGTGAAATCGATCCGGATACTCACCTCCGATTTCGGCCTCGGATTCTCCAATCGGAAGATCACCGTCTCCACCTGCGGCCTCGCCCCGCAGATCGTGCAGTTGGGGAAGGACGTCTGTGTCAACCTCGCCATCTCCCTGAACGCACCCGACGACCGGAGACGAAACGATCTGATGCCCATCAACCGGAAATACCCCCTGGCGACGCTCCTGCGGGTCTGCCGGGACTACCCCATGCCGGGCCGGCGGATGCTGACCTTCGAGTACACCCTCATGGCAGGCGTCAACGACTCCCGCAAGGATGCCGAACAGCTCTCCCGCCTTCTCAAGGGCCTCCACTGCAAACTGAATCTGATCGCCTTCAACGAGTTCCCCGGAGCACCCTTCAGACCCCCCGCTCCGGAGACGATCAGCGCCTTTCAGCAGGTCCTTTTGGATCACCACTATACGGCGATCCTTCGCGCGAGCCATGGCCGAGACATCCTGGCCGCCTGCGGCCAGTTGAGCGGCGAGGGATCCGAACCCCCTTCCGGCGGCCGCGAACTTCCGTCTTGCGATCCTGTCCCGGCGGAGAACGAAGCCTTTCCGGCAGGATCTTGCTAAACCGGGGGACAGAAGCTTGGAAGTCATACTGCTGGCAGATCTGGTGGTCGTCATACACGGGACGTTCGTCCTGTTCGTCGCCTTGGGCGGACTCCTGGTCCTCTGGAAACGCCGCTGGGCGTGGCTGCATGTTCCGGCCCTCTTCTGGGGGGCATGGATCGAATTTTCAGGCGGGATCTGCCCTCTGACGCCGCTGGAAAACTGGCTCCGCGCCCGGGCCGGCCGCACCGTCTATCGGGGGGACTTCATCGACCACATCCTGGTCCCCCTCCTCTACCCGGCTGACCTGACGCGGGAATTCCAGATTATCCTCGGGGTTTCCGTCATCCTGATCAATGCCGGACTGTACGCTTTCCTCTGGCGCCGGATCCGACGCGAAGGAAACCCCGGGTGATCCGAGTTATGGGGCCGTTTGACATTTCCGGCCGCCTTCAGTATGGTGGCGGCACCATTTCACCGGAGGGCAATGATGACCCACCCCAAACTTCTTGCCGCAATGGGCCGGCCGGAATTCTACCCGCACCGGCCGGGAGCCGTCGAGATCGTCCAGACGCACATCTCCTTCATCTTCATCGCCGGGGAGGAGGTCTATAAGGCGAAGAAGGCCGTCGATTTCGGCTTTCTCGATTTCACCACCCTTGAAAAAAGAAAGTTTTACTGCGAAGAGGAACTCCGCCTGAACCGGCGTCTGGCGCCGGAGACCTATCTCGGCGTTGTCCCGATTGCCGAGGACGATTCAGGCGCGCTTCATCTGGGCCCGGAAGGACGGATCGTGGATTATGCCGTCCGGATGAAACGCCTCCCCCGGGAACGGATGCTGCGGCGGATGCTGGCCGAAGGGAAGGTTCAACCATCCGTCATGGACGCCATCGCCGCCAAGCTCGCCGGATTTCACCGGCAGGCGGAGACGGGGGGAAGGATCGACGAGATCGGCGGTGTGGAGACCATCCGGCGGAACCACGAGGAGAACTTCGCCCAGACCCAAGCCGCCGTCGGCGTCACAATCCCGCGAGACCGGTACAACTTCATCAGGGCCTATGTCGCAGATTTTCTTCAGCGTCAGGAACCGCTCTTCCGGAGGCGGGTCGCCGACCGCCGTATCCGGGACTGCCACGGGGACCTCCATCTCGAACACATCTGTATCACCGACGGGATCACGATCTTCGACTGCATCGAGTTCAACGAGCGGTTCCGCTTTGGGGACGTCGCCGCCGAGGTCGCCTTTCTCGCGATGGACCTCGACTTCAACGGCTACCCGGCCTGGGCAGAGGCCTTTGTCGACGCCTATGTCCGTCACGCGGAAGATTCCGAGATCAGAACGCTCCTCAATTTCTACCGGTGCTACTACGCCTATGTCCGCGGCAAGGTCATCGGCTTCCGGATCCAGGATCCGGCCATCGACGACAAGGGACGGCAGGAAGCCGGAGAGACCGCCGCACGTTATTTCGACCTGGCCTTTACCTACGCCGCCCGGCCGGAGCGGCCCATTCTGCTGTTGACAGCGGGTCTCATGGGCGCAGGAAAGAGCGTCCTGGCCCAGAGGCTTGCCCCCCGTCTCGGCGCCGAGGTCATCCGCATGGACGTCCTGCGCAAGGCACTCCTCGAAATCGACCCCACCGAACACCATCCGGAGGCCTTCGGCCAGGGGATCTATTCCGATGAAACATCCAGGCGTACCTATGAACGGGCGCTGCAACTCGCCGCCGAAATCCTGAAACAGGGGCGCTCGGTCATCGTCGACGCCTCGTACAAACGGCGCGAGGAACGTCTGCGGGCCTTTTCCGCGGCTCAAGAATGGAATGCCGATTTCTTTCTTCTGGAATGCGCCTGTCCGGAGGGGACGGTAAAGGCGCGCCTCAACAGCAGGCAGAGGGAGGAGGTCGATTCCTCCGACGGTCGGTGGGAGATCTTTCTCGCCCAGAAGGGGGATTTCGACCCCGTGACCGAACTTCCGGAGAGATTCCACATCGTGATCGACACGGCCAGCGATCCCGACGCGTGCCTGACGGAGGCGCTCGGCAGGATCAAGGGATTGATGCCTGCATAAGGAGGGGGGAGAAAAAGGGGCGGCATGATTGCCGGAAGTCGATGGTCTACTTCTTTCCCGCTGTACTTTTCGACTCCGCCTCGGCGAGGCGCCTTTTCGTTTCGATGAGGAAGTAGCTCACCTTGTAATCGAGTCCGACGTTCGGATATTCCCGCGCGACCTTCTCGAACCGCTGCAGGGCCGCCCGATACTCCTTTATGTTGAAGTAGAACTGTCCCACATAGAATTCCTGCTCGCCCAGCGTCTTCTTGCATTCCCGGATCATCTTTTCCGCAAGGAAGGCGAATTTGCTGCTGGGGAAGCGGGCCTCAAGCCGCTCCAATTCCCTCAGGGCCTTGAACGCCTCCGACTGGTCGCGGTCGATCGTCGTGATCTGATTGAAATGGCACATCCCAATCTGATATAGGACATAGGGCAGGTTCTCGTTCGTCGGGTGGAGATTGAGGAATTCGCTGTAGGCGAGTTCGGCCTCGACATACTGCTTGCCGCTGAAATAGGAATCGGCGATCCCCATCTCCCCCATGATCGCGTATTTGCTCAGGGGATACTCCTCCTTGAGCCGCTGGAAGAGATCCACGGCCTTCTTATAGCTGCCGTCCTGATAGTACTCCACTCCCTGCTGGTAGAGTCCCTCCGGGGTCGCACGGGTCATATCTACCCTCTTCGTCCAGGGCAACCAGATCTTGCATCCGGAGAACAGCAGAACCGCCGTGAGGAGGATCAGCAGAATTCGTTTATTGCGCACAGTTCTCACCTTCCGTCCCCTGCTTACAGGGCTTTTTTGATAAACGCCTCCAGACGTTCCTTCGGGACCAAGCCGACGATGGTGTCGAGGATCTTCCCTTCCTTGAATAGGATCAGGGTCGGGATGCTCATCACGCCATAGGTTTCAGCCGTCTTGGGGTTGTCGTCAATATTGACCTTCGCCACCTTGAGCTGACCGCGGTACTGACCGGCCAGGGCCTCCACCGTTGGGCCGAGGGTCCTGCATGGACCGCACCAAGGCGCCCAGAAGTCGACCAGGGCCGGCTTGTCCGCCTTCAGAATCTCCTCATTAAAATCGACATCTCCGATGTGTACCACGGCTTCTTCCGCCATACATTCTCCCCCTTTCCATGATCTCTT
>JAHJQP010000084.1 GCA_018819165.1 Pseudomonadota bacterium | reverse complement strand
CATCGTCGCCTCAGTCCTGACCATGAACGGAATGACGGGCATCTCGGTGCTGATCCTGGCCTCCGTCGTGGCCGCCCTCTACTCCGCCGCCTACGGCTTTACGGTGGAGAAGATCGCCTACAAGCCGCTGCGACAAGCGCCACGCCTCTCCCCGCTCATCAGCGCCATCGGCATGTCCATCTTCCTCCAGAACTACGTCCTGCTCGCCCAGACTTCCGATTATCTGCCGTTCCCGAATCTGATCCCCTCCCTCCCGTTCATGGAGCCGTACTCCCATATCATGGGTTCGACTGAACTGGTCATCGTGCTCACCACAACCGTGGTCACCGTCATCCTGACCCTGTTCATCAAGTTCACGAGGATCGGCAAGGCGATGCGCGCCACGGCCCAGGACCGGAGTATGGCGATGCTCACGGGGGTGAACGTCAACCGGGTCATCTCGAACACCTTCATCATCGGTTCGGCCCTGGCGGCAATCGGCGGCGTCCTGATCGCCTCCCACGTCGGCCGGATCAATTTCTACATCGGCTTCATCGCCGGGATCAAGGCCTTCACCGCAGCGGTCTTGGGGGGAATCGGCAGCATCCCCGGCGCCGTCCTTGGAGGCCTCGTCCTCGGCTGGACCGAGAGTTTCGCCACGGGTTACGTGTCGAGCGACTACGAGGATGTGTTTGCCTTCTGTCTTCTGGTCCTGATCCTGATCTTCCGTCCTGCAGGACTGCTTGGCCGGTCGACGGCCCAGAAGGTATGAGAGAGGAGTCCGCCGGCCTATGAAAGCCCTATCGGAATTCAAGAAATCACTGATCATCTCGCTCTGGTTCATGCTCCTGACCTTTCCGATCATGGTCATCCGGGTCAACACGATCGAGAAGGTCGTGGAGTGGCGCTGGCGGAACATGGCTTTCATCGGGATCGGGAGCTTCCTGCTTTCCTTCGTCTGGCGCTATCTGCTGGGCCGCAAGGAGAAAGGCAGGAAACTGGCCGAAGCGGGCCGTGTCGAGGTCCGGTTGTTCAGCCAGCGCCTTATGGACGAACCACGCATCTATCGGCCGGCGCTTGCCGCTGTTACACTCTTCGCGGTTGCCTTCCCCTTTCTGTTCTCCAGCTACCAGACGAACATCATGACGACCGCCCTGATGTACGTGATGCTGGGTCTGGGCCTGAACATCGTCGTTGGCCTGGCGGGACTGCTGGATCTCGGCTACGTGGCCTTCTATGCCGTCGGGGCTTACAGTTATGCCCTGCTGAACTACCACTTCGGCCTGGGATTCTGGGCGGTCCTGCCGGTGGGCGCCCTGCTCGGCGTTCTCTTCGGCATCCTCCTGGGTTTTCCGGTCCTCCGCCTCCGGGGAGACTACCTCGCTATTGTTACGCTCGGCTTCGGCGAGATCATCCGCATCATCCTGGAGAACTGGAACGAATTCTCCTTCGGACCGAGCGGAATCGCCAATATCTCGCGGCCGGGCCTTTTCGGCATTCAGATGTCGCTAAACGAAGCGACCATATACCTCTATTTCATCATGATAGCCTTGTGCCTCTTTACGATCTTCGTCGTGAACCGGCTGCAGGATTCGCGGATCGGCCGGGCCTGGATCGCACTCAGGGAAGACGAGGTCGCCTGCCAGGCGATGGGGATCGACAAGACGAAGACAAAACTAACCGCGTTCGCCCTCGGGGCCATGTGGGCCGGGATGGTCGGCGTCATTTTCGCCGCCAAGACCACCTTCATCAACCCGGCGAGCTTCACTTTCCTGGAGTCGGCGATGATCCTCTCCATCGTGGTCTTAGGCGGGATGGGCTCGATTATCGGCGTGATCATCGGGGCTTTCATCCTGATCCTGACCCCTGAATATCTCCGGGCCTTCAGCAATTACCGGATGCTCCTTTTCGGAATGACGATGGTTTTGATGATGGTCTTCCGTCCACAGGGGATCGTGACGAACGTCCGCCGGATCTACAAGTTCCGCGCGCGGGGGAGGGACGGCGAACCGTCGCAGGCATGATATGGACAGTGTTCTGGAAGTGAACGGGACGACGATGGACTTCGGGGGCCTCCGGGCCCTCCACGCCGTCGACCTCCAGGTCCGGCAGAGGGAGATCGCCGCCCTCATCGGTCCCAACGGCGCCGGCAAGACGACTTTCTTCAACTGCGTGACCGGAATCTACGAACCTACCGAAGGGGATATCTTCATTTCGCCGCCTGGGGGAAAGCGCCGGCGGATCAACGGCGTCAAGATCAATAGGGCCGCGGAGCTGGGAATGGCGCGGACCTTTCAGAATATCCGCCTCTTCCCCAACATGACCGTTCTGGAAAACGTGATGATCGGGCGTCACTGCCGCGCGAAGGCCGGCGTTCTGGGGGCGATCCTCCGGGGCGGAGGCACCAGGCGGGAAGAACAGGAGATCGTGGACAGAAGCTACGAGATCCTCGTCAAGATCGGCCTCGCCGATCAGGTGGATGAACTGGCGAAGAACCTCCCCTATGGCGCCCAGCGCCGGCTCGAGATTGCCAGGGCGATGGCCACCGAGCCGTTTCTGCTGCTCCTGGACGAACCAGCGGCCGGGATGAACCCGAGGGAGACGGAGGCGCTCGAAGAGCTGATTGTCCGGATACGCGACGAGGAGAGGATCTCCATCCTGATGATCGAGCACGACATGAAGATCGTGATGAGCATCTCCGATCGGATCTTCGTCCTGGATTACGGGGAGAAGATCGCCGAGGGGACAGCCTCGGAGATACGGGAAAATCCGGTCGTGATCAAGGCCTATCTCGGAGAAGACGTGAATGCTTGAGCTCAGGAACGTCGAGACCTTCTACGGGAACATCATGGCCCTCAAGGGGATCAGCCTGTCGGTCTCCGAAGGGGAGATCATCACCCTGATCGGCGCCAACGGCGCAGGCAAATCAACGACCCTGATGACGATCTGCGGCCTCATCCCTGCGCGGCGCGGCGACATCCTCTTTATGGGAAGGTCGATCCGGCGGATGGAACCGCACGAGATCGTCGCCCTGGGCATCTCCCAGGTTCCCGAAGGCCGCCGGATCTTCCCCCTCCTGACGGTCACGGAGAATCTCGATATGGGCGCCTTCCTCCGTAAGGACAAGGCGGATATCGCCAGGGACATGGAATATATCTTTTCGCTGTTTCCGATTCTGAAGGAGCGGCGCCATCAGCAGGGCGGGACGCTCAGCGGCGGCGAACAGCAGATGCTGGCCATCTCCCGGGCCCTCATGGCGCGGCCGCGGCTGCTCCTTTTGGACGAGCCTTCGCTCGGATTGGCACCGATTCTCGTCCAGCAGATCTTCCAAATGATCGGGAAAATCAACGAGGAGAGCCGGACGACGATCCTTCTCGTGGAACAGAACGCGAACATGGCCCTCAAGATCGCCCACCGCGGCTACGTCATGGAAAACGGTCGGATCACCCTGGAGGGCGCCGCCGCAAGCCTCCTCGACAACGAAGACGTGAAGCGGGCCTATCTGGGGTTGTAGAGTCAGAAATGCCCTTGGCGGACAGCGCCTCACAGACGGATTTTATTACGTCGGACTTGCCTTCCATTTTATCCTTCGGGCGAACGAAAAGCTAACCGGCGCGCGGTTTTTTCCGCGTCCGGGTTGAGCGCTTTGTTATGCGTTTCTTTTCTGCTTGTTGGTTTTTGAAAAAAATTAAAAACTCATTGGGTGAAATGATTTTAGCGCCTTGGCATCGTCCAGCAGGGAAATGTTTTTGATTTCCTGTAACAAGACATACAGCTTGACTCGCAAGGGTGACTTGGAGAAACGGTTCATCATCCGGATCAGGAAGCGTATGGGACAAAGGGGAAGGCGCAACAGCCCGGCCACGATACACAATATAGTCAAGAAACGCAGCGACCTTTTCTTCTTCAAATCCAAACCTGGGACGTCGCAGTACCTCATTGTATTCTGATAGAATCCGGGCATCGAAGGAAAGCGTCAGTTCACCGGCCGAGACCATGCGTACGATTTCGCCACAAGCCCCGAACGGCGATAAAAGTCCCGCAACAAGAACATTGGTGTCTATGACAATGTCCATCATGCTCGCTTTTCACGAACCGATTTTATTTCGGCATTGATTTCATTCAACGAAATCTTGTCTGTTCCTTTCTCTACAGACCTCCGCTGCAGAGAAACAACGGCCTCAACCGCACGTGACCGGCGAAATGCCGATAGCGATTCCTCAAGATTTTCCTCGGTTATTGCTGCAAGAATGGCTATTGGCCGACCATTGCTGGTCACAACCATCTCCCTCTCTTCAGGAAGATTTTTCCAGATTTGTGCCGATTTACCTCTTAAATCCCGGACGCTCAAAAATTTCATGGCCGTATCCTCCATTTGTGTATCATATTATGTACACAAACGTCACCCATTGTCAATTCCTTTTTAGGTATAACGGCGGGCATGTGCGGCATGCGTCAGCACGTCCGAACCATGCCCTGGTTGGCCTTCTGCCTCTGTGTTCGTCACTGAAGCAGCAGCTTTCCTCAATACGAGACAGCAGAGCGCCCCCGTGAACCTCGTCCCTTCGACCACGAAGTCCGTCCGCCTTCCCAATGCGTCCATTTCCTCGGCGTTAAGGAAAGGCTCCTCGAACGAATGCAGCCACAAGAGTGCAAGACGGAAGCCTCCGAAACGGGCGCGGACATCCTCCCAGACCGCTTTCGGCATGTCGCGCACCAAGTCGTACATCAACGCATAGCCATCAGCCTTGAGAACCCTATGCGCCTCGGACAAGGCGTGGATGGGGTCCTTCCAGTGGTGGAGAGACCCTGTAGAGACCACGCGATCGAATGTCTCATCGGCGAACGGCAAGGCATTCGCGCCGGCGACCCGCACTTCGATTCGGGGGTCCCGCCCGTATGTCTCTATATTCCGCTGAGCCTGCGCAACCATGGGGGGAGAAATGTCAACGCCGACCAACTTCGTATCCGGGAATACCTTCCGCATAGCCAACAGAAGGTGTCCTGGTCCGGTGCCGATGTCGAGTATGCACCCCGCTCCTCCGTAATGGGCTACGTCATGGGCCACCAGCTCGTAGTGTCGAAGAAAGATCTCGCTGCTGCTCAGGGCGTTGTAGAGGACACTCCCCGGCCAGGGGATCCCTTCGGGATGAAGCCGCTTCACAAATTGTCGCCAATGATCGCTCATATTGTCCAGGCCAACGCGGAAGTCACCGGCAGGTGTAAAGCGCAGCAGAACTCCTGTCCGGTGAACTGACAGGTTCTGCCTGAAGTTACATATTTTCCTGTATCAATAAGGATCAGGCTACATTCTTTGCAAGCAACTCCCGCACAGCAGGAACCAGTTCATTCGGGACCTCGACGAAAGTCTGCGATGCATCTTCCCATGCAGCTTCGTCTTCTGCAACCGCTTCATCCTCAGTCTGGTTTTCATAATGATTAAGAACGCGCTCGACGCGCTCTTCATCCCATCCTTTTGGGAACCTACTTTGTTTCATCGTCTTTGTCTCCTTCGGCTTCGACGCCGATATGCTTTAAGGGGTTTCCCTACCAATTCATATGCCGTGATTACGAATACACTGTCGGGCTCAGGATCGGGGACATAGATAACTCGAAGATATCGACCGCTCCGTGTTCGTCCGATAGCAATTCTAGAGTTTTCCTTGCCCGGACGGTCCTCTCCGGGCTTTTAAAGTACATCTTCGACCTCATCTTCCCGCACCTTATGGTTGTAAATATGAGGAAGACCAGTCTCTGGATCAATGTAAAAACGAATTTTCATTTATTATACTCTAAAAAACCAATTCCATGTCTAATCTTAGGCAGAACGCCAGCGTTGAGATTCGGCGAGTTTGCGAGCCGTAAACTCCGACGCTTGGTTCGCCGCCGTTTTGTTTCAGACAGTAACTGGAGTGAGACTGAACACGCGAGCCTGGCGAGTTGCCGCGCGAATGTCGCCGCGACGTAGAGCATCGCGCACATCATCAAACCGGTAGGCGTCTTCAATCGAAAGGTACGGAGACCAACTCTCATCTGTTTCGATCAATTCGACATCCACCTCGGCCACATATTGCCCCTCGTGAATCAGTTTTGAATGGCGTCTCTTTCTCATCATCTTTTCCTCATAAAGTCGGCTGTCCAGCGTGCCGGATCTGGCCGATAGGCCGTGACAAGCACAGCCGGCGACATCTGGCCCTTGGGGATTCCCCAAACAACATGGATGGGCAATCCCGTCCGATCCTGCTGGAGAACCAGAACGCACGGTCCTTTGGGATACGTCGGACAATCCTCGACGATGACGGCGCCTCCTATTCCAGCAAGCACTTCCCGAGCGTGTAAGCCGTCTTCGACCCTCTCATCGTACCCGTGTTCCGAAATTCTTATCTCCCCATTCCGGACGAGCGTTTGAATTGCCGCAAACGTATCACTCATGATCGAAGCCTATCCCAACAAGCCCGGAAAATCAAATATCGTTTCCGCATCGTTCCGGCGAACAAAAAGCTCACCGGGAGTCGGATTTATCGGCGAGCCGGTGCAGTGACTTGTTATGAGCTGTCTGTCTCCTTTCTAAATAGAAAGTGACCAACAGTGCCAGAAAACCAAGGATTGTAATCCACCAGGAAATCCAAGGATACGGCGTTTCGGATGTCCAGCGGCGAATCTCCTCCAATGTTGCCACATGGCCGGTCCTCGACAAATCCTTTCTCATGTAATTTACGTTAGCACTTATTAAACCGCCTGTTTCATACTGCATTACGCTTTTCGTCAAATGAGTGAGGTCTTCGACTGATTCGGTATTCGGGGGTGGGAATTTCTTTATGAATTCTCTTGCCGCTGGTGATTCAAGTGGCATTCCAGATTTCGAATATAAGACCCAATCCAAGATTTTCTGACTTTCTCGGTTCTTAAGGTAGCCCTTTAAATCGGCAAACTGAACGGTAATACCAAACGCTACTATAGCGAACCCAATCAGTTTCAGTACAAGTAATCCCTGTTTCTGTTTTTTATCTCTCATAACGCGTGGCTTCACCGGGAGCCCCCGGCGATACGCTGAAAGCCGAGGTTAGGTGCCTCCTTAAAGTCATTTGCTATGGTGAAAATAGATGCAACAGCGCCTATGGCTGTGGACTTTGAAATAGTGTGCCTAGACGTAGTCTCCTTTTCCAAATGCACAGTATTTCGAAATTGGCGTACTGAATCTGCAAGTCTGTGAATTGCGGCCTTCAGGAGGTCGTTTTCATCACAGGCTTTTATGTAGGAATCCAAATTGTTTTTAGTCGGGGTAACTTTTTTGTGGACGAGGTAAAGTCTTAAAAGCTCTTCGATGACACTCCCGGCCAGGACGACGGACGGCTTATGGAACCCGTAATGTGCAAGCAGATATGCCTGTTCTAAATCTCGGAATATAATTTTCCTTTTGAATTGATCTCGGATGAAGTTGATCCTCTTGCCGAAGGATCGCTTGGATATGTCATATTCTCTTTCTATCTCGTGCCATGTACTAGTTGACGAGAAAGAGATCGATGCCTTATCTAACGATTTTATCTTTGCTTCTTTTGCATCTCGTAGATTAGCTTCTTTGGCAGATAACCAGGAAAATGCGAAAGCATGAGATGGGCTACCTATGTCTCCGAAAAAACCAGAGGCGATTTTCAATCGGGCCTGATCAATAGGCATTGAATCTATCTGATCTGCAATATACTTTTTGTTCTTATCCATTTGTTATACCTCAACGGCGAACCTCAACGGCGAAGCTAAGCGGAGGCATGAACCTGCTGGGCTGCGCAGCAGACCTTGCAGATGAAGTGCCGACCGCTTCAGCGGATTGTTGGCGCTGCGCGAATCAGCGCGCAAGGCCGGTTATTCATCATGGCCGGTTGAGCGGCACCGGCGGTACATATCGGAGCGCCAATAAGGAGCTGAAAAGCGGTAGCTTAGCTTCGCCGTTGGCGACGCGCGCAGCGCGGTGCCAACGCCCGGCATAAGGCGCGGCGGTTTTTTGCCGTCGCCCTTAATGCCGTTGTTATACAAACCATATTTACCGTTTTATCTTTCCCCAGTACCCTTCATCCATGTCCTGCTCAATCTGACATTGAATCTCACTCGTTATCTTTTTGAATATTTCTTCCAATTTAGCCCGTTTTTGTTTTGTTTCTTCTGCTTCCCATCGTTTTTCACGACCGGTCGATCGATAATCGTCGAGGCGAAGGTAATAGGTCCCGGCCTCAAAGACTGTTTCTTTGAACGCCTTCCGAATTGAAGGATTTAGGAGTAGGTTATGAGAGTTGTACCATTCTTGAATTTTCCTTATTGTGTTAATCCGAGCTGCTTCATCGGCATGAATTATACTTTTCAGTTCTCCTGCAAAAAGGTAGGCCTGTTGATTAACTTTGAATTTACTTTCTAACAATACAAAGAAGTATTTGTCCAAACGTTCCTTCCTAAATCGAAGAAAAGATGGTAACTGAGATATCAACCCTCCAAGAAACACACCAGAGAGTGCAAATATTCCATTTATTATAGCATCAGACATTTTGAATATCCTCGACACCGGGTTAGGGTGATGCAATGTGGACAATAGGCGTTAATTTCTTTACAATGCCATGACAAAATTGTCATTTTAACATCATGTAGTGTTCCTCATGTAGTGTTCCTCTAACTTTGATAAGTTTCTCATCTTTCAAGATGATACCAAATCCAAATGTCATCTACATAAACAATATCAATGGATTTTCCTTCTCCTATCCTAATATCTTCTTTTCCTCCTTCATATCCAGGAGAAATTACCGTTTTTATATTATCAATGTTTGCTATAACAGCGACTCCTCTTGTTACACCTCTGGTCAAATCTGGATGCTCCTTAAGAAGTGACTTGACTTTTTGCATAGGGCATTTAAGCTTCAACTCAAAATTTACCATGACCGGCCCAATGCCTTGAAGCTTTAATATATAGTATTCTTGATCGAGGGTTGAAATATCCTCTATGGTACCGATGAAAAGAGTGGGACGATCGGTTAACCACAACTTTTCCAACTCCACTGTTAGAATTGGCGTAAAATCACGAAGTTCTTTACGGCCTTCAATCTCTTTTACCCAATCGAAAGCATTATGTTTTTTTAGCAGGTTAGCTACCGCTGAAATCACATTCTTCTCTATCATTGCCTTTTGAGTCTTCTTGGCTTCAATTTTAGCCTTGTATGCACGATGACTGTTCACAGCATAGACAATAAAGGAAACAACCAAGAGAATAGGGATAATTATCAAGAATGCCCGTTTCATTTAAAATTCCCCTTCAATGTATAACCTTGTGTATATGGGTCCTTATAAAAACCCAAACACCGCAACATTTGCCGTATAAAATGCCCGGATACTCTCACAGTGTATCGATGGGACTGCGAACGCCAGACGGCCCACGATTCAGCACATGGGTATAGATCATCGTCGTCTTCACATCGCTGTGGCCCAGAAGTTCCTGTACCGTCCGAATGTCGGAGCCGTCTTCCAGCAAGTGAGTAGCAAACGAATGGCGGAACGTATGGCTCGATGCTCGTTTTGTAAGACCCGCCTTCACGACAGCATTTCTCACATCAAGGCCTGAAAAGAGGGAGAGGATATCGATTTTCATGGGATGGCTTTCCTGATCCTCTCCTTGACTTCATCCAGCGGGGCAAATGCGGCCTTGTCTTCGCTGACTCGCTTTTCCCTCGCCGACAGAACCTCCCCGTGCCAAGACGGAGACGGCACGGCCTCGGGGGTGCGGCCGAGGTCTTCCCACAATCGCTCCATCGCCACCAGCTTGTCCGCAACCGTCATCTGATCAAGATTCAAAGCTAATTCCATACGCTTTCACCTCTCATGAACCGACGCTTTAACTTAAAGCTTATTTATCCTATCCGCACCGAAACTTCAATACCATAATTAGACCGGATTTCATTGATTTTACTTCTTGTTCACCATTTGCTTCCCTTGTACGCAAACTCCTGATATAAACGGCGCCGGAAAAGAAGACCTGCCCATGAGGATTGGAAGACAGTGATCACCCTGAAGGACATCAGCCTTTCATTTGCCGACCGGAAGATTTTCGACCGGATCAGTTGGGCCATCACGGACAGGAGCCGGGTTGGCCTTGTAGGCGACAACGGAACGGGGAAAACGACCCTCCTGCGGGCAATCCTCGGCGGCATCGATCTGGATGAAGGGTCGATCGAGATCCCCGACCGCAAAAGGGTGGCGATCGGCTACCTCCCCCAGGATCTCGTCGAACTCGAACCCCTCCCCCTGCTGGACTACCTCCGCCGAAAAAGCGGCCTCGCCGATCTGGAGGAGGCGGTGAAGCGCGGTGAGGAGGCGCTCTCCCAGGCCGACCCGAACGACCCGGCCCATGAGAAGCTCCTGAAGGAATACGAGACGGCCGTCGCACGGTTCAATGCGAAGGACGGCTACGCCTTCGAGGCGCAGGCGAAACAGATCCTCGCCGGCTTCGGCTTTAGGAACAGCGATTTTACTAAAAACT
>JAHJQP010000083.1 GCA_018819165.1 Pseudomonadota bacterium | reverse complement strand
GCGGATGATCGGGATGAACCGCGCGATGACGATCGTCTTGCCGCCATGCTTCTCGTAGAACCGGTGAGTCCTGTCCAGATACTCCCTCTTGAGGAAGCGGTATTTCCCGTCATGAAAGACCCGGGGGCCGATGTAATGGCCTACCGAGTAATTCACCGTATCCCCGGCGACGGCCGCAATCGAAAGCGTGATGAAGAGCCATTCCACCTCAAGAGGGCCTTTGAGATAGGGATTGGCGGCAAAGGCGCCGAGGCCGAAGAGGAGCGAATCCCCCGGAAGGATCGGGGTCACGACCAACCCCGTTTCGCAGAAGATGATGAGAAAGACCACGACATAGGTCCAGACTCCGAAATATTGAAGGACGTCCCCCAGATACCTGTCAAGGTGTAGGAAGAGGTCGATACCGTTTATGAGCAGATCCGCCATAGACCGTTTTTTCATTCTCCTGTGTGAGTTTGCAGCCCCCCGCAGGGTTATAAAAAGACCTGCCTGAAGACGCGTCATAGTATAGGGAAGGGCGGACCGCCTGTCAATGACAAACTGACAAACTGAGCGAAATAGCGGGATTTTTGCTCCCGGATACGCGTCGTTGTTCAGGAGGAACCATGATCCGGGGAGACTCAGGCCCCGGCGAGCCAGGTCAGGTCGTCCCAGACATAGGGAAGCGCCACGATGGCGCCCGGCTCGGCGATCTCCCCGGCTTTTCCCAGGGCTTCCTTCAGGATGGCCGTCTGGTTCTCACGGTCGAAGGGCTTGCCCGACGTATGCCCGAGCGGGTAGTTCACGAAGAATGTCCGCGGCGGCTTCACGAGCGAGGTCAGGTCATAGGCGGAGGAGAGAGAAACGGTCGGGATCCCCGCCTCTTCAACGGCCCTGGCGATCAATCCCACGGATTGATGGCAGAGCGGTCAGGCCGGCACCAGAAAGGCCAGATCGACGCCGAGCGCCTTCAGACGGGCTATGAGGCCGGGGATCATCTCGTTAAGGAGCTGGGTCTTGCGGAAGATGCGGCCCATGAACGTGAAGTGGACCTCCGGAAGACTTCCGATGAATCCATCCGCCGCGAGCTCCCACATCCTTTCGATAGGGAAGACGCAGTTGACGTCCTTTTCGGCGTCACTGTGTTCGTAGTAGTCGTGGCTGATCCGGAGATCGCCCGCGTCCGTGTCCGCGGGAATCTCCCGGAAGGTGAGATCGTTCTTGTCCGGCCTGAAAGGGGGCTGATCTTTCCGATAAATGCCGCCGGAGCTGATCAGCGCCACCCTGCTTTCCGACAGGGGCTTGGTGATGGGGGTCCAGGGAGCGGATACGTTCTCCGTCCACTGGTAAGGGGGCTGATCCGGAAACATCGCCCGCGTGACGTCGACATACTTCAAGTATTTCATGGTTCCCCTCCTTAAACAAGGTTTCAAGACTTGAATCTATCATACCGGTTTCTCTGCCATTTGAATATCATAATTGTCGGGATAATTCCCCATCAATTTTTCTCTGAATAGCCCTTGACGTCATGGCGTCGATACTGCATCCGTTCCTGGGATAAGGATGCCCAGATGAGGAGGGGCTACCCGGAATATCCCTTTTGCGTAGAACCAGCCGTCCGTGACGAGAATATGGCAGTGGGGGTTGAAGCTGAGAACCTCACCGCCAAGCGCCCCGAATGACGCGGGATCGGTTAAATAATTATTGACATTATCTTAACCACTTGTTAACATAATACATGTATGAAGTGTTTTACCAGCAAAAGGCGTTGAAAACTTTGCAAAAACTGCCGCGCAATCTATCCCGGCTGATCCGGGAGAAGATCAATCAGCTTGCGCAAGATCCTCATGCTCCGAATCCGAACGTCAGGCTGCTGGAAGGGCGAAACGGATATAGGCTCAGGGTCGGGGACTGGCGAGTCCTTTACGAACTGTTTAACGATAGATTGGTTATTGTAGTGGTCAAGATCAAGACGAGGGGAGATGTTTACAAATGAGTGTTCAAGTAATTGAAAAAGAAGGGAAACCGGAATTTGCTGTTCTACCCTTTGAAGAATATGAGACGTTGCTGGAGCGCCTTGAAGACTTGGAAGACGCCCGTGACCTCCAGGAATACCGGGCCAATCCCGGTGAATCCTTCCCGGCGGCAGTCGCAAACCGCCTTCTTGAAGGGAAAAATCCGATCAAGATGTGGCGGGAGTACCGCGGGATGACGCAGGGCGGACTAGCGGAGAAGGTAAAGGTCACGGTTGCCCATATCAGCCAGATCGAAAGCGGGAAAAGGGAATGTTCCGTAAAGCTGCTCCGGTCGCTCTCCAAGGCCTTAAATGTAGATATGGAACTGCTCCTTCGCGGGGAAGAATCAGATCGCTAAAGCGGATGGTGTAATCGGAATACCCCCTTAAGCCCTACTACGAGCCGAACCGGTACTGAGAATACGACCGGCAGACAGGCTGCGCCATATCTTGACGGTTGCACCCTCTCACTCCATACCCCCGTATTTCCGGCTCTTCAGCAGGTCGATGATCTTGTGATCGGCAGCGGGAAGGGCAAATCCGTCAAGTTCCCGGGGGAGAATCCATCGATAGTCGTCGGCGCCGATGAGCCGGATACGGCCCCCCCGATACCGGCAGTCGAAGGCGTGGAGGGTGATCCTGAAGTGGGTGTAGGCATGCTCCACCGATGTCAGGTGAACGCCGACTTCAACGTTGATCCCCAGCTCTTCGCGGATCTCCCTCTTCAGGCAATCTTCCAGCTCCTCTCCCCGTTCTTGCTTCCCCCCGGGAAACTCCCAGAGTCCTCCCAGCAACCCTTTCGGCGGCCGGCGCGTGATCAGGAACCGGTCGTCCCGCCAGATGATCCCGGCCGTGACCTCATAATGGGGAACGGGTTTCCGCGGGGATTTGACCGGCAGCTCTTGCTGGATGGACAGCCGGTTGGCCTCACATATCCGGGATACCGGGCAGTCGGAACAGGCGGGGTTCCGGACCCGGCACACCAGCGCGCCCAATTCCATCAAGGCCTGGTTGTACTCCCGCACCCGGCGCTTTGGCATGAGGCTGTCCGCGAGCGACCATAGCGCCTTCTCCGTAGAGCTCTTTCTGACATCGTCAGTGACCTGGAACATCCTCGCGAGCACACGGATCACGTTCCCGTCGAGCACGGCCTCGGGTTTTCCGAAGGCGATGCTCAGAATCGCACCGGCGGTGTAACGGCCGATCCCGGGCAGCGAAATCAAATCCTCCAGGGTATCGGGAAGACGGCCGCCGAACCGATCGACGACGTCACGCGCGGCCCGATGGAGATGACGCGCCCGGCCGTAATAACCCAAACCTTCCCAGTACTTCATCACCTCGTCCGGAGCGGCCCGCACCAGATCCTCCACCGACGGGAATCGGCTGATGAAGCGTCCGTAGTACGCCTCCACGGTCTTCACCTGGGTCTGCTGGAGCATCACCTCCGAGACCCAGATCTTGTAGGGGTCCCTCGTTTCCCGCCACGGCAGGGGTCTGCTCCGCTGATTGTACCAGGAAAGCAGCTTTTTCTGAAACTGGCGTTTAAGTGGAATGTTGACTCTCATTGATCCAAAACCCCGGTGATGCGATTCAAGGCTCACACCATAATGAAAAGGGAGCCCGAAATCAAGGAGTGCATGACCGGCGGGAAACCGAAAAAGAATGCAATAATATTTTCATCTCCGGTGGACTGTGTGATAAATAAAAAATTCCGTCTCTCGAGAACGATGAATTGAATTATGCATGAGCTTGCCGTCACAGAGAGCATCCTCCAGGTCGTCCTCCGCCACGCCAGCGCCGGCGGGGCGTCGAAGGTCGTCAGTGTCGGCCTGAGGATCGGCGAAGTGAGCGATCTCGTCGACGAATGGGTGCAGCGTTACTTCGACCATCTCAGCCGGGGCACTATCGCGGAGGGGGCCGTCGTCCGCATCGAACGGTCGCCGGCGATGTTTCGCTGCGGCGCCTGTGGTCACAGCTTTCCGGCCGATCCCCGGACGCGCGAGGCGATGCGCTGCCCCCTTTGCGCCTCCGAAGAGACGACCTTCGTCTCGGGACGTGAGTATCTGGTTCAGCAGATCGAGGTGTTGTGAGGGATTTGAGGCTTTAACCATTTTTTTCGAGGACAGGCGATATGATGGCGGAAATAAGGTTGATAGAAGTTCGGGAGGAGATTCTGGCCGAAAACCAGCAGGAGGCCGGCGATATCCGCGCAGAGCTGCGGCGGCGCGGCGTCTACATGCTGAACTTGATGTCCTCCCCCGGATCGGGCAAGACGAGCCTTATTCTCCGGACCATCCGGGAGCTGAAAAATGCATTCAGATTCGCCGTGATCGAGGGGGACATCGACGCCGTGGTTGACGCGGAGAAGGTTGTCGGGGAGGGGATCCCGGCGGTCCAGATCCGGACGGGCGGCGCCTGCCACCTGGACGCGCCCATGATCGCCGCCGCCCTTAAGGAACTGGATCTCGCGGCCCTGGATTGCATTATCATCGAAAACGTCGGCAACCTCGTCTGCCCCGCCGAATTCGACACCGGCGCCGAGCGGAGGGCCGTAATACTGAGCGTCCCCGAAGGGGACGATAAGCCGCTCAAATATCCGCTGATTTTCTCCGTCTGCGATCTATTGGTGGTCAACAAGACCGATTACCTGGAAGGCTCGGATTTCAACCCGGAGGCCCTGAGGGAGAGGGTGCTTCGCCTCAACCCGGGGATGCGCATCCTTGCCCTCTCCTGTCGGACCGGGGAGGGCCTCTCCGATTGGTTCCGCTGGCTGACCCATGAGATCGAGACCTTCCGGAATACCTGAGAAAGGGGGAACCATGGATCACTTCGAAAAACTCCGTTTGCTCCTCGACGCCCACCCCACCGGCGCGCCGAAATCGGAGGTCTTTGACGAGATCCTCCGGATCCTCTTCAGCCCGGAGGAGGCGATCGTAGTGTGCGCTTTTCACTATGTTCTGACGGTCGGCCAACTTTGTCAGGCTGGCTTCACAACCAACTGGATTTATCTGGCTTTTCCCGACGCACTCAGAGGTTGCTTTTTGGTGGCGCGAGTATATGAAGATGGCCTTTGTGTGTCAAGATAATTTATCGGGATGAACTAATGCAGGATCTGGCTTAAGAAGAGTTTTGTCCTGTCGTGCTGAGGATTGTCAAAAAATTCATTCGGAGTATTTTCTTCAACAATCCGGCCGAAATCCATGAACAGAACCCTGTGGGCAACGCTTTTTGCAAACCCCATTTCATGGGAAACAACGAGCATGGTCATGCCTTCTTTGGCAAGGTTTATCATGACATCCAGTACTTCTTTCACCATCTCCGGATCAAGCGCTGAAGTCGGCTCGTCAAAGAGCATGATTTTCGGCTTCATACAGAGACTTCGGGCAATAGCGACTCTTTGCTGTTGACCACCGGAAAGCTGTCCCGGATACTTGTGAGCCTGTTCCGGAATATGCACCTTATCCAGATAATATAGTGCTGTTTCTTCTGCTTCCTTTTTGGGCACTTTTCTGACCCATATGGGACCAAGCGAAAGGTTTTCAATGATTGTAAGGTGGGGGAAAAGGTTGAAATGCTGAAAAACCATGCCGACTTCTTCGCGGATTTTTTCGATATTCTTAAGATTGCTGGTAAGCTCAATCCCGTCGACAAAAATTTTACCCTTCTGGTGTTCCTCGAGTCTGTTGATGCAGCGGATCAGGGTAGATTTTCCCGATCCTGAAGGGCCGCAGATAACGATGCGTTCGCCTTTGTAAACATTCAGGTTAATATCGCATAAGACATGCAAATCGCCAAACCACTTATGCACGCCGGCAATTTCAATGATTTTATTTTCAGAAGATCCCTTTATGCTGTTTATCATTGTTTCACCGTTCATAAAATCTTTCTATGCTTTTTAAGTGGCATACCGCCTTAGGCATGCAGCTCTTTTTCAAGGCGGCGGCTGTAATTCGACATGGAATAACAGCACACAAAATAAATCAATGCTACGAAGATATAGGCCTCAGGGCTAAATCCCATCCATGACGGACTGGAGAGGACAGACTTGGTAGTCTTAAGCACATCATAAAGGGCAATGATCACAACAAGTGATGTATCCTTGAAAGCTGAAATCAGTATGCCTACTGTTGGCGGAATAACGATTTTAAGAGCCTGCGGCAGAATAACAAGCCGCATCTTCTGAACATAATTCAACCCCAGAGATTCTGCGGCTTCATACTGCTCTCTTGTTATAGCCTGCAGACCTCCTCTCACCACTTCGGCAATGTAGGCTGCCGTGAACAGGATGATCGCAGCCTGGGCACGCAGAATCTTGTTTATTGTGAGTCCTTCCGGCAAAAATAACGGGAACAGAACCGCGGACATAAACAACAGGCTGATAAGCGGGACCCCGCGTATCAACTCGATATAAAGGATACAGATCGTCTTTACAGCCGGCATCTTAGACCTTCGCCCCAAGGCAAGGAGAACCCCGAGCGGATATGCCGCAAACATTCCGAAAAAAGAGAGCATAAGAGTAAGGGGCAAACCGCCCCACTGATCACTCTCAACGGAGGATAATCCCAAAAGCCCACCTTTCATCAGAACACCCATGATAAAAAGGCCGGCCATCCACATGTAAACAAGGGACTTTTTCCAACGATCCCTGTTTTTGCTGTAAAGAAGAAGGCTTACTAACATGATCATTGCGACAAACGGCCGCCAGTGCAGTTCGTGGGGGTAGAAACCAAAAATTATAAACCGTATGTTGGCGGGTATGATTGACCAGCATGCGCCGTCTCCGGCACGGCACTGTTCAGCGGTAGATAACCAGAAGCTGTCAATGACCGCCCATTTTACAAACGGCGGGATAATCTTGTACAAAAAAAAGAGCATCACAATGGTAAGGATGGAATTAAAAACACCGTTAAACAGGTTCGACTTTATCCACTGCAGCACCCCGATGCTGATGACCGGCGCCTTTAGTCCTTCAGTTTGAATATGATGTTTTTGCGATTTGACCATGGCATCATCTATCTTTCCACAAGAGCCATCTTTTTATTATACCAGTTCATGAAAAGCGACGTCAGCAAACTGAAGCAAAGATACACGACCATTATCAGAGAAATCCCTTCTATGGCCTGCCCGGTCTGATTTATAGTCGTACTGGCGACGGAAACAAAGTCAGGAAATCCTATCGCAACGGCAAGAGAGCTGTTCTTTGTCAGGTTTAACATCTGGCTTGTAAGAGGGGGGATAATGACCCTTAAAGCCTGGGGCAGTATGACAAGACTGAGGACTTGGCCCGGTTTGAGCCCTATCGCCATGGCTGCTTCAGTTTGACCACGGCTTATTGCCTGAATGCCCGCCCTCACAATTTCCGCCACAAAAGCAGCGGTATAAATAACAAGTCCGAGTAGAAGAGCCCCAAATTCCGGACTCATGTTCAAACCGCCTTGAAAATTAAAACCGACAAGTTCAGGGACACTCATCTTATGAGGCGTCCCGGCAAGCAGCCATGTGACAAGAGGCAAACCGATGATGATCCCGATCGAGACACTGAACACGGGGAAAATCTGCCCTG
>JAHJQP010000082.1 GCA_018819165.1 Pseudomonadota bacterium | reverse complement strand
GGCAAGATCGCCTTTCCCCTGGTCAGCATCATCCTGGCCGTGATCGGCATCTGCTTTTCCCTCCGGTCCGAACGGAGCGGAGGGATCGCCCACGGCATCGGGGCCGGGCTGGTCATCGGGTTCTCCTACTGGCTGGTGTACGCCTTCGGCATCTCCCTGGGAAGATCGGGCGCCCTCCCTCCTCTCATCGCCGCCTGGTTCGGGAACATCCTCTTCGGCGCCGCTTCCGTATGGATGCTCCTGCGCATCAGAACCTGAAGCTGAACGGCTCCGTTGACCCTCGCCGTTTCTATGCAGGCACAGAAGATCGGAATCAGTAGCGATAATAATCCGACTTGAAGGGACCTCCCACGGGCACGCCGAGATATGCGGCCTGCGTCTTCGTGAGCCTGGAGAGCTTCGCCCCCAGTCTTTTGAGGTGAAGGCGGGCGACCTCCTCATCCAGTTTCTTGGGCAGGGTATAGACGCCGGTTTTGAAGGACTTCCCGGCAAGTTCCAGCTGAGCAAGGCACTGATTCGTAAAGCTGTTGCTCATGATAAAACTGGCGTGACCTGTCGCGCAGCCGAGATTGACCAGGCGGCCTTCGGCCAGGATGATGATGGTTCTTCGCGATTTAAGCGTCCATTTATCGACCTGCGGCTTGATGGTCTGCCGTCGGCAGCCGGGCGTGTTTTCCAGATAATGCATGTCGATTTCACTGTCAAAGTGGCCGATATTGCAGACGATGGCTTCGTTCTTCATCTTCTCCATGTGCCGGCTGGTAATGACGTCGCAGCAGCCGGTTGCCGTGATAAAGATATCCCCCTTCGTCACGACGTCGTCGAGCGTCGTCACCTCGTATCCCTCCATAGCCGCTTGCAGGGCGCAGATGGGGTCGATCTCGGTGATGAACACGCGGGCGCCGAAGCCCCGCATGGACTGGGCGCAACCCTTCCCGACATCTCCGTAACCGCAGATCACCACCGCCTTCCCGGCGACCATGATGTCCGTGGCCCGTTTGATGCCGTCGGCCAGAGATTCCCGGCAACCGTAAAGATTGTCGAATTTCGACTTGGTTACCGAATCGTTCACATTGATCGCCGGGAAGAGGAGCTCGCCTGCTTTCGCCATCTGGTAGAGCCGGTGCACCCCGGTCGTCGTCTCCTCGGAAACTCCGCGGATGCGGGATGCAACCTCCTGCCAGTGATGCGGCGCCTTTTTCAGGCCATAGGACAGGCGCTCGCGGATGATCTTCAATTCCTTGTTATCGCAGGGTTGATCCAGCACCGAAGGATCCTTTTCAACCCGGACGCCTTCATGAATGAAGAGGGTCGCATCACCCCCGTCATCGACGATCAGATCCGGTCCCGTGCCGTCCGGCCAGGTCAGGGCCTGCTCGGTGCACCACCAGTACTCCTCAAGAGACTCCTCTTTCCAGGCAAAAACGGCCGCCGTGTTTGCCTGGGCGATCGCGGCGGCGGCGTGGTCCTGAGTGGAGAAGATATTGCAGGATGCCCAGCGGAGATCGGCCCCGAGTTCCCGGAGCGTCTCGATCAGCATCGCCGTCTGAATCGTCATGTGGAGGCTGCCGGTAATCTTGAAGCCCTTCAGGGGCTTTTTCGGACCGTACTTTTCCCGCAGGGCCATCAGGCCGGGCATTTCATTTTCGGAAAGGCGCATCTCTTCCCGTCCCCAGGCCGCCAGAGAGGGATCGGCAATCCGGCATCTCAAACTCCTATCGGGCTTCAGAAATTTCACAGTTCATTCTCCTTTTCGGCTGAAGGTATCGCTACGTTCCCGGGGCGTCACGATCCCGGCGGAAATGATCAGCGTAAAGGCCTCCTCCACCGACATGCCGACCTCGATCAGCCCTTCCCGCGGAACTACGGCGAACATACCCGTTGTGGGCGTCAGGGCATGGGGGAAGTATACCCCGACACAGGAGCCCAGCTTTTCCTGGACTTCACCGTTGGGAGTACTGGTGATGAATCCGATGCTGTAGGTCCCGCGGCAGGGATATTCCACGATGACCACCTTCTTGAAACTCTGGGCCCTGTCCATAAAAAGGCTGTCGGCGATCCGCTTGATGGCCTGGTAAATGCTCCGGACAAAGGGAATCTTGCCGACGAAACGCTCGCCGAAGCCGACAAGCCGGTTTCCGAGATAACTCGTCGTCAGCAGACCGCAGATGAAGATAAGGGCAACCGTAAAGATGACGCCCAGGCCGGGGATGTGAAATTTCAACAGCGTGTCCGGCTGGTACATCTCTGGAACGATTTTTAGCAGCCGGTCCATCATGCCGATGATAAGAGAGAGGATATAGATGGTGAGTCCCGCCGGTATGACTACTGCCAGACCGGTCAGGAAGATCCTCTTCATTTTTTTCTTCAACACGAACCTCCTCTCATTGCGTTTTCTTCAGGTGGGATGTTAAATATCAGAAAGCAAAGCAACTTTCAATCCCTATTTAAAGAATAAGGGCAGGACGATTGCCCATCCTGCCCCGTTTTATGCGAGGGGGAGAAATCCGCTGTCGATAAGGCAGTCATCTACCCCGACCGGTGTTTTATTTTGTTCTTTTCATCGAGAAGGATGCTCGTCGGAGACCAGACTGCCGCTTCGGCATCATCGACCACGACATAACTGGCAATGATGATCAAATCTCCCCGGGAAACCTTTCTGGCAGCGGCGCCGTTGAGACAGATGGTCCCTGAATCCCTGCCGCCCGGTATGACATAAGTGGAGAATCTCTCCCCGTTAGATACATCGTAAATCGCCACCTTCTCATAGGGGAAAAGATTTGCCGCCTCCATAAGATGCTTGTCTATGGAAATGCTGCCCTC
>JAHJQP010000081.1 GCA_018819165.1 Pseudomonadota bacterium | reverse complement strand
TCCTTTTCGTCCGGATCGACATAGAAGATGGAAATGACCCTTCCTTCGAAATCGGGAGAGGCAAGCGAGTATTCTGTTCCCGTCGAATCCTTGAGTTTGAAGTCCGGGACCTTGTTCCCCACCTTGAGTTCGGCGGCCACGGCTGCAGAGACGGTCCACAACAACCCGAGCAATACAAAAGCAACGGTTTTCTTCATGCCATTCCTCCTTTCTTTGGATCGGGGACAGATTTGAAATCTGTCCCCGATTGAAGATACCTCCGCAGATTGCTGTGGACGTTTCAATTATAGGAAAAAGGCTGGGGCCAATCAAGATAATAATTTAAAATTCTATTGAATCCTCTGTGCTCCTATGTTAAGCAGCATTGAATAATTAAGAGGTTGGGATCACGCCATGAGCCTGGGGAAAATGCTGGCGGAAAGCGCCGGGCGGTTTGCGGAAAGGGTGGCCGTCGTCCACGGCGAGCGGAGGATCACCTACCGGGAGCTGAACCGGGCGGCGTGCGCCCTGGGAAACCACCTAAGGTCGCTTGGTTTCGGCAAGGGGGACAAGGTGGCGGTCATGCTCCCCAACTGTCCGGAGTTCGTCATCGCCTATTTTGCCGTCCAGAAGATCGGCGGCGTCGCCGTGACCCTCAATGTCCAGTCCACGCCTTACGAGCTCCGGCACCTCCTCGGAAACAGCGACGCGCAATGCCTGATCACCCAGGGGGCGCTGGCGAAACGCTTCGAAGAGATCAAAAATGAACTCCCCCTCTGCCGTCATATGATCGCGACGAACGGGCCCGATGAAGAGTCGCCGTTCCGGGAGATCATCGCCAAAGGTCCCTTCACCATAGAGGTCCCCGAGCTCGTGGCCGACGACCCCGCGGTCATGATCTATACGGCGGGGCTGACGGGAAAGCCGCTCGGCGCCGTTCTGACCCAGCACAACCTCCTGACCCAGTCGGTCCTTCTCCGGACGATCTGCCAGCGGGACGAAAAGGATATCGGCCTCGCCGTCATCCCCCTCTTCCACTCCTTCGGCGCCGTGGCGAACATGCTGTGCCCCATCAGGATCGGCGCCGCGGTCGTCCTGATGGACCGCTTCAGCCTTGACGGTATTTTTAGTGCGATCGAAAAGGAACAGGTCACCTATATCGCCGCCGTTCCCCGGCTCTTCCTCGGCATGTTCTTCCACGAGGGGGCCGAAAAATACCGGATCGATTCCCTGAGGGTCTGCATCACCGGCGGCGCGGCGATGCCCCCGGAATTCATCCCTCTGTTCGAACAAAAATTTGGCGTCAGGATCATGGAGGGCTACGGCCTGACCGAGGCGTCGCCCGGCTCCTCCTTCAGCCGTCTCGACATGCCCCAGAAGCCGGGCTCCATCGGGATTTCCATTCCCGGCGTGGACGCCAGGATCGTCGATGAAACGGGCCGTGAAGTCCCGCGGGGAACAGTCGGCGAGCTCATCCTCAGGGGCGATAACATCATGAAGGGCTACTACAAGGACGAGGAGATGACCGCCCAGGTCCTGAAGGACGGCTGGCTCCACACGAGCGATCTGGGCCGGATCGATGCGGAGGGCTATATCTTCCTCACCGGCCGGAAGAAGCGGATGATCATCACGAGCGGCTCCAACGTTTATCCCCGGGAGATCGAGATCGTCCTCGGTCTGCACCCAGCCGTGCAGGAGGCCCGCATCGTCGGCAAGGAGGATCTGCTGCGGGGCGAGATAGTCAAGGCGCTCGTCGTAAAGAAACCCGGCGCGGAGATCGAGGAAAGGGAGCTGCTCAAACATTGCCGGATCTACCTCTCCGCCTACAAGGTCCCGCGCGAAATAGAATTCATCGAAAAGATCGGAGAGTAAAATGGATAGAGACTGCTGCGCAGGAGGTTCCCGATGAATTTCGCCCCTACGGATGAACAGAAGATGGTCCGGGAGATGGTCCGGAAATATTCGGAATTGCGCATCAAACCGCTCGCCGCGGAACTGGACCGGACGCACCGCCACCCCGAGGAGATCTGCCGCGAGCTCGGCGAGATGGGGATCATGGGGATCGCCGTGCCGACGGAGTACGACGGCGCCGGGATGGACAACGTGACCTACGTCATGGCTCTGATCGAGATATCCAAGGCCTGCGCGAGCTGCGGCGTCATCACCTCGGTCAACAACAGTCTCTATGGCTACCCCGTGAACACCTTCGGCACGGAGGAGCAGAAGAGGAAGTACCTCTCCCCCGTGGCGGGAGGGAAGGTGGAAGGGTGCTACGCCCTGACGGAATCCTCCGCCGGTTCGGACGCCGCCGCCCTGAAGTGCCGGGCGGAACTGCGGGGCGACAAATATATCGTCAACGGCGTGAAGACCTTCATCACCAGCGGCAACCTGGCCCGGTATTGCGTCCTGGCGGCGACAACCGACCCCGCGGCCGGCTACAAGGGGATCATCAACCTCATCGTCGATCTTAAGGAAACCCCGGGGTTCAAGGTGGGGAAGGTGGAGGAGAAGATGGGGATCCTGGCCTCCGGCACGGCGGAGCTGGTCTTCGAGGAGGCCGAGGTCCCGGCGGAGAATCTGCTCGGCCGGCCCGGTCAGGGGTTCCGCCAGATGCTCTCCGGCCTCGACGCGGGGCGGATCGGTATTGGCGCCCAGGCCTGCGGGATCGGCAGGGCGGCCCTCGAGGACGCCCTCGAATACGCCAAGGAGCGGGTCCAGTTCGGAAAAAGGGGGGACAGCTCCCGATTTTTCCTTGAAAAATCGGGAGCTGTCCCCCCTTTTTCATCAGGAGGCCGACGGCGCCGCACAGACGTCCCCGACGGGCTTCTCCTCCTCCAGGTCCATGGCTTTCCAGACGATCTCCGCAATGTCGAGGGCGGCCATGGTCTCCTCCTTCTTGCGGTCCTTGATCCCATCGGCGAGCATGGTGAGACAGAAGGGACAGCCCACCGCGATCCTGTCCGCCCCCGCAGCGATGGCCTGGTCGGTCC
>JAHJQP010000002.1 GCA_018819165.1 Pseudomonadota bacterium | reverse complement strand
TTGAACGGGCTCAGACAAGCCCCGATATCACGAAGCAATTGCACCCTTGCTTTGATGATGAAGGCAACATTTCCAAGATCGGGAAAGTTCCCGAAGACCTCCCAGAATTTCAGGCCGTGATAACTCGGGTCCGGTTCGGTAAACTCGGGAAACTTGCCGTTTCCCCAGTTGAACGTCCCCGCATCGACGATCACGCCGCCGATGGAGGTGCCGTGACCGCCGATGAATTTCGTCGCCGATGTGGCCAGGATATCGGCCCCGTAGTCGATCGGTCTGATCAATCCGACACCCACGGTGTTGTCAACCATGAACGGAACCCCCGCCTCATGGGCAATTATCGCGATCGCTTCAAAATCAGGAACATCCAGCTTGGGGTTGCCGATCGTCTCAGCATATACGGCCCTCGTCTTTTCCGTAATCGCCCTTTTGAAAGCCTCCGGATCCCTGGAATCTACAAACTTCACCGTCCGCCCAAGCTTGGGAAGCGTGTAGTGAAACAACTGATAGGTCCCACCGTAGAGATTGTCTGCGGAGACAATCTCATCCCCCACCCGGGTGATGTTCAGAACGGCCAATGTCTCTGCGGCCTGCCCGGAGGCCACCGCCAGGGCGCCCGTCCCCCCCTCAATCGCGGCGATCCTTCTTTCAAAGACGTCGTTCGTCGGATTCATGATCCGGGTATAGATGTTCCCGAACTGCTGGAGAGCAAACAGGCTTGCTGCGTGCCCCGTATCCTTGAACACATACGACGTGGTCTGGTAAATGGGCACCGCCCTCGCCCCCGTCGCCGGATCGGGACTTTCCTGACCGGCATGCACCGCCAAGGTATCGATTTTCCTTCCTGACATGATGTCATCTCCTTTTTCTATGTGACTGTAAGACTGCTTCGTTTTGTATGCAATAAAAAACCCGCTGCACCTTCACCGGTCAGCGGGTTGTCACGTCCATGAATGATAGAACAGATCTTCACATGAACAGACCTCCCCGTCCGGTATAATAACACATGCACATCATCATGTTAATCAAATTATTGCCCTGTTTCATCTTGTCTCTTCTCTTTCTGTCGGGACACCATTGCGGCCAGTGTCGTGTTTTCCAGCGTCTGCTGAAGATTCTTCGAAGCCTCCCTCCAGATGTCTCTGGAGATACAGGAGCTGGAGCGCTCACAGAATGATGGGTCGTCCACGCAGTCTACCAGGCACAGGGAGCCTTCCAGGATCTGGAGGATCTCCTTGACGGAGATGCTCTCCGGCGCCTTTCCCAGGACGTAGCCGCCGTGCGCCCCTCGCTGGGAACTGATGAGCCCCATCGCTTTCAGGGGGTTGATCAGCTGCCAGAGGTACTTCCCCGAAATTTCCTGACGTTCGGCGATATCCTTCAGGAAGATCGGCCCCTCCCCGTAGTGGAGGGCCAGATCCAGCATCAACCGGACCCCATAGCGTCCCCGCGTTGACAGCTTCATCGGATAACCTGGTTTTCACATCTATATTTCTACTAAATCCATGGACATTGTACTCAGGGAAACACCCCTGTCAAGCAAATTTTAATTATTTTTTATTCATCAATCATAATGAACGGTTAAGATACTTATTCTTAACTTTGAAAAGTCCTCCCGGCGCTGTGCGTATCACATTTCGCCTTTGAAAAGAAGGCGGGATCGTGGTAATAAATCACCATCCGAAAGGATCTGCTTAGCGGTAAATTTAGCAGGCATTTCCCGTCATTCCATGAGGATGTCATGATACGTGTCGAGATCGGCGGCTATGTTCCGGGGGCGATCGGCCGCATCGCTGAAATGCATGCAGAATATTACCACCGCCACTGGGGGTTCGGCCTTTTTTTCGAGGCCAAGGTCGCGACAGAGCTGGCGGAGTTCCTCTGCCGCTTCGAAAAAGAGCGCGACGGCTTCTGGACGGTTCTGCGAGGAGAACGTGTGGAGGGGGCGATCGCCATAGACGGCCGGGAGGCGGCCACCGAGGGGGCGCACCTCCGCTGGTTCATCGTCTCGCCGGAGATGCACGGGAAGGGTCTGGGCCGCAGACTCATGACGGAGGCGGTCTCCTTCTGCGACCGGCAGGCCCATCGCCGGATCTTTCTCTGGACCTTCGCCGGACTCGACGCGGCGCGCCACCTCTACGAAACGTTCGGTTTCCGTCTCGTCTCCCAGGGGGAGGGCGAGCAATGGGGAAGCCGCGTCGTCGAGCAGCGCTTCGAACGCGACCGGCCTCCATCGACACCAGTATGACCGGGATTCCCACTCCGCCGGTCTGGGTTACCTTGAATGATCATAGTGAACCGCGTGACGCTACCCGCTACAGACAGGCCGGGCAGACGGTCGTGCACCAGTTGAGGTCCGGCTAAAATTAAAAAATAAACCTTGACTTTTCCCCGGATATAATCATATAAGTACTCCGCATCCTGGTTACCAGTCTGGTCGGTCAGGGTGCCGGAAGAGTTGGATAGAGACATTTTGAAGTGCAAAGGCTGCCGCCATGCTCCCCAAGAGTCTTGGCGGTTTTTTACTTTTAGTCATCGTGTTCATCCGACTGTGAGAAAATTTTTAGAAAGGAGGATGCACAAGATGTCAGAAGGTACAGTGAAGTGGTTCAATGAGCAGAAGGGCTTCGGCTTCATCGAGAAGGCCGAAGGCGGCGACGTGTTCGTTCACTACAGCGCTATTCAGGCCGGCGGTTTCAAGACTTTAGCCGAGGGTCAGCGCGTCAGTTTCGACGTTGCGCAGGGCAAGAAAGGCCCGGCCGCGGAAAACGTAAGGGCCCTATAATTTGAGTCCGTAGAACAGAAGAGGCACTCCGGCGCCCGAGAATGGTGCCGGGGCGCCTCTTTTTATTACGGGAGGCTCTCACATCCGCAGGGCGGGGATGTCCGGCACGGAACATTTTTGCCGGCGGGGCTTCGGGTTAAAGCTCCCGGTCAATTTTTTGAAACGATTGAAAGGCAGGAGGGCTTTGAATGGCGAGAACGAAATTCACCTTCGAGAAACGGCAGAAAGAAATCGCCAAACGGCAGAAAAAAGAAGAAAAGGCGGCCCGCCGAGCCGAGGCGAAGCAACTGAAGGCAGCCCCGGAATCCGTCGTCCGGACCGAAGATCAGGAAATGGAAGATGTCAGCGCCGACCATCCCGACGGTCCGGAGGGTTTGAAGGCCTTTCTGGAGAAGCGGCCGCCCCGCTTCGGCGGATGATCAGGGGCGCACCAGAGGATCATGACCATGCTCATCGCCGGCGACATCGGGGGAACGAAGACGAACCTGGGGTTATACTCCCGGGAGGCCGGCCCCCGCGCGCCGCTTCACGAAGAAACCTTTCCCAACGCCGGTTACAGCAGCCTCACGGAGATCGTCACGAAGTTTCTGGCCCGGGCGGGCATGACGGCCGACCACGCCGTCTTCGGCATCGCAGGCCCCGTCTTCCGCAAGGAGGCAGCCGCCACCAACCTCCCCTGGGTGATCCGCACGGAGGAACTGACCCGGACATTGCGAGTCCGTTCGGTCCGCCTGCTCAATGACCTGGAGGCAATGGCCTGGGGTGTTCTCCTTCTGCAAAAGGGGGATCTGCTGATGCTCCACGAAGGCAAGGCCGCCCCCGGCGGGGCACTGGGGATCATCGCCCCCGGAACCGGCCTCGGAGAGGCGTTTCTGACCCGCGAGGGGGAGAGTTACCGGGCCCACTCCTCGGAAGGGGGACACGCCGATTTCGCACCGACCAACGATCTGGAGATCGGATTGCTGCAATACCTCCTCCGCCGCTACCCGCACGTCAGTTACGAACGGGTCTGTTCCGGACTCGGCATCCCCAATGTCTACGAATACATGAAGGAGGCTCGCTTCGCCGCGGAGCCCAGCCGGGTCTCGGAAAAGCTCGCCCGGACGGAGGACCGAACTCCGATCATCATCGAGGCGGCGCTCGATCCGGTCAGTCCCTGCCGGCTCTGCCGGGAAACCATAGATCTGTTCGTTTCCATCCTCGGCGCCGAGGCGGGCAATCTGGCCCTGAAGGTCATGGCGACGGGCGGCATCTATCTGGGGGGCGGCATCCCGATCCGTCTCGCAAACATTCTGGGCAGCGGACCGTTCATGGAAGCCTTCATCCGCAAAGGGCGTTTTTCGCATCTTATGGAGCGAATACCTGTTCATGTGATCCTCAACCCGAAGGTCGCCCTGATCGGTGCGGCCGCCTGCGGCCTGAACGAGCCCGCGGGGTGAACCCGGAGGGAAAGCCGGTTTTCCGCCGTGGGATCCAAAAGAACTGGACCGCTTGGAGAGTCAGTTATCCGTCCTTTTCCATTGACACCCCCCGGCTGTCTTCCCTATACTATCCCTGCTTTTGACGTACGATGAAAAGGCCGGACCGCCGGCATGGGCCATGCCTGAAAATGCTTCGGCGGGCGGCAGGCCCGGCTGCGGGATACCGGGATTTTCAGCAAGGCAACCAGGAAGAAGGCCATGATCTCCCGACGCGGGTTCTTGAAGACGCTGGCCGGGATCGCCCCGATCCTCGGCAGCGCGGGACTGTGTCTCTCCTCCCCCCTCTGGGAGCGCCTGCTTCCGGGGGATCGCGCCGGAGAGCTCTTCGCCCTCGACCCGAAAAGCGATCTGGTCCGCCTCGCCCCCCGGGCGCGCTTCTGGACCTCAGTCCCCCTCGCCGGCGCCGATTGCCGCCAGTGCCACCCCCCCCAGGAAAAGCTGGCCGGGAAACGGGTCCGCCACGAGGCGGGGCTCGTCAAGTGCCTCCTGTGCGCCCAGGGCTGCGTCATCAAGACCGGCGGGCGGGGCCGCTGCCGCGTCCGCATGAACGTGGGCGGCGAACTCAGGAGCCTCGTCTACGGCCGCCCCATTACCGTCCACATCGACCCGATCGAGAAGAAGCCCTTCTACCACTTCCTCCCCGGCGCAGCGGCCTTTTCGCTGGCGACCGCCGGCTGCCCGCTTCGGTGCAAGTTCTGCCAGAACTGGGAGATCTCCCAGGCCTCCGCGGAGGATTACCAGGTCTCCCCGGCGCCCCCCGCGCTGATCGTCCGTTCCGCGCAGGCGCGCCAGGCGCCCGTCATCGCCTTCACTTACAACGAGCCGACGGTCTTTATGGAGTACATGACCGACATCGCCCGCGAGGCGAAAAAAGAGGGCCTCCGCCCAGTCCTGATCAGCTGCGGGATCATGAACGAGGCGCCGCTTGCCGAGCTGTGCGAGACGCTCGATGCAATCAAGATCGACCTGAAGGGCTACGATGAGACGTTTTACCGCGAGGTCTGCGGCTCCGAGCTCAGCCCCGTGCTCAGGAGCATCAAACAGATCGCGAAGAGCCGCGCCCACCTGGAGATCGTCAACCTCGTCGTCCCAACGCTCAACGACTCCAAGGAGATGCTCCGCGGCCTGATCGACTGGGTCCTGGGCGAAATCGGCCCCGACGTCCCCGTCCATTTCACCCGCTTCCACCCGGACTACCAGCTCCTCAACCTGCCGCCCACGCCGGTCTCGACGCTGGAGCGGGCCCGGGCGACGGCGATGGGCCGCGGGATGCACTATGCCTATGTGGGAAACGTCCCGGACCATTCGGGAAACAACACCTACTGCCCTTCCTGCGGGAAGGCGGTGATCAAACGCACGGGATTTTTCATCGTGGAAACGAACATCAAAACCGGCCGCTGCACATTCTGCCGCGGGAAGATCGCCGGCGTCTGGAGCTGAGCGGGAATGACACAAAAGGACACATTTCAGAAGTCTCGAAAGGAGATCCGCTATGAGTTTCATGCAAATCGGTATGCCGTTCGTCGTCTTCAGCCTGGGGCTCGCCGTGGCCTGCCAGGCGGGAAAGGGAGGGGGCGGGGTCCGTCCCCCCACCGTGGCCGGGAAGTTCTACACGGAATCAGCGTCCGTCCTCAGGCTCGCCATTGAGAAATTCATGCAGGACGCCCTGCCGGCACAGGCAAGGGAACCTCTCGCCATCGTCGTCCCCCATGCCGGCTACATCTACTCCGGCCAGATCTGCGCCGACGGCTACAATCAGGTCAGGAACCGGCCCTACGACATCGTCGTCATCCTGGGCACCAACCACACGGCCCCCGGCCTCCGGAAGATCGCCCTCTACCCGGGCGGCGGCTTCCGGACCCCACTGGGAACCGCCCCGGTGGACGGGGAGATCGTCTCAGCGCTCCTGGCGGCCAGCCCCGACTGTACTGCCGACGCGGCGCCCCACGCCCACGAACATTCGGTCGAGGTCCAGGTTCCCTTCCTCCAGGTCCTTTTTCCGAAGGCAAAGATCGTCCCGGCGATCGTCGGTGAGGCGGATGCGGCCCTCTTTAACCGCTTCGGCGCCGCCCTGGCCCAGGTCCTGAAAGGGCGCCGGGCGCTCATCGTCGCGAGCTCCGATCTCTCCCATTACCCGTCGGCGGCGGATGCGGAGATTGTGGACAGAGAGACGCTGGCGGCAATCCTCTCCCTCGATCCGGCGGTTCTCCGCGCCGCCATTCAGACGCAGGCGGCCCGCCGCATCCCGAACCTCTCCACAAGCGCCTGCGGCGAGGCCCCGATCATGGCGGCGATGGCCGCGGCGAAGGCCATGGGAGCGACCGGCGGGAGGGTCATCAGCTACGCCCACTCCGGGGATCTCCCCATCGGGGAACAGGAGCGCGTCGTCGGCTACGGCGCGGTCGTTCTGGGGTCCGGCGTGGAACCCGCCAAAGAGGCCGCTCCGGTTGTACCCGCTGTCGACCGACCCCTCACGCCCGAAGACAAGAGGGCGCTCCTCGCCCTCGCCCGGGAGACGATCTCCCGCTTCCTGACGACGCAGATGGTCCCCCTGCCCAGGGGGTTCAGTCCCGCCGCGATGGAACAGCGAGGGGTCTTCGTCACCCTGAAGAAGCACGGGAATCTGCGCGGCTGCATCGGGAGGATGATCCCGGACCGACCGCTTGCCACCCTCGTCGGAGCGATGGCCCTCCAGTCCGCCTTCGAGGATCCCCGCTTCCGCCATGTCGCTCTGGAGGAGGTGCCAAAGCTGGAGATCGAAATCTCCGTCCTGACGCCCATGAAACCGGTCTCCGGCCCCGGCGACATCGTCGTCGGCAGGGACGGCGTCCTCCTCCAGAAGGGAGGGCGCTCGGCGGTCTTTCTCCCCCAGGTCGCCCCGGAACAGGGGTGGGGAAGGGACGAGATGCTGGATCAACTCAGCCTGAAGGCCGGACTCCCTTCCGGGGCCTGGAGGGAGGGGGCGAGGTTCTCCACGTTTCAGGCCCTGGTCTTCGGTGAGGCGGACAGTAAATGATCGCGACCGTCGTCGCCCTGTTCCTGACCGGCTTTGTCTCGCTCGTCGGGCAGATCGTTCTCCTCAGGGAGCTGAACGTCGCCTTCTATGGGGTCGAACTGATCTATCTGGTCGCCCTGGGGATCTGGCTCCTGCTCACCGCCCTGGGGACGCTCTCCGGCCGCCGGGAGGGGTCCCCCTCCCTCGGCAGGACGGCGTCACTGTTTCTTATGTTCGCCCTCTTTACCCCCCTCGGCATCGTCTTCCTCCGCGCGAGCCGGATCATCTTCGGCGGCGTTCCCGGCGCCTATCTCCCTTTTCCCCTGCAGATGGCGGCGCTGGTCATCGCCCTCGCGCCTGCCGGCCTGCTCTCCGGCCTCCTTTTTAGGACCGCCGCCGGACTCTATGCAGAGAAAGGGCGGACACTGGCCGGCGCCTACGGGATCGAAAGCGCGGGCGCTCTGGCCGGAGGTCTCCTGGCGACGGCCTGCCTCCGGTTCGGCATCCAGAATTTCCCGCTGGCGCTCGCCTGCGGTCTGGTCTCCGCCATAGCGGCCCTGCTCCTCTTCCGCGGGAAAGACCTTCCGCTGCGAAGATCCGCGGCCGCGGTCCTCACGGCGCTGCTTTTTTTACTTCTCTGGCAATGGGCACCCCTTGACCGCAGGATGACGGCCTGGAACCACCCGGGACTTCTCGCAACCCGGGATTCCCCCTACGGACGGATCACCGTCGCGGCTCTCTCCGGGCAGGTCTCCGTCTTTGAAAACGACGCCCTCGCCTTCGAAACCGAAGGGACCCAAGCGGAGATCTTCGCCCATCTTGCGGCACTGCAGCACCCCAGTCCGCAGCGCGTCCTCGTCCTCGGCGGCGGGGTCGAAGGCACCCTCCACGAGCTGCTGCAGCACAAACCGGCAGGAATCGACGCAGTCGAGATCGACCGCGTCCTGATCGCGATGGTCCGGCCCCACCTGCCCGGCAACATCCAGGCCTCTCTCGCACACCCCGCAGTCCACCTCATCCTGGCCGATCCCCGCCGTTTCCTGAAGGAAAGCGGAGCCGCCTACGACCTGATCCTTGTTGGCATGCCGGAACCGTCGTCTGGCCAGACGAACCGCTTCTACACGAGGGAATTCTTCCGCGAGTGCGCCGCGCGGCTCACCGCCGGCGGCATCGTCGCCCTCCGTCTCCGCACCGCCGAGAACTTCTGGACGCCGCAGCTGATCCGCCGGACGGCGAGCATCCATCGGGCGCTCGCCTCGGTCTTTCCCGAGGTCCTGGCCCTGCCGGGGACGACCACCGTGATCACCGCCTCTTTCGTCCCCCTCCCCCGCTCACCGGAGATCCTCGACGACCGACTCCGGGAGCGGGGGATCAGGGCTCGACAGATCTCGCCGCCGTACCTCCGCTACCTCTTCACGAACGACCGCCGCCTCGAGATGGAGAAACGGTTGAAGGAGACGGGAGTCCAGATGAACACGGACATCCGCCCGGTCTGCTACCCTTACGCGGTCATGATCTGGCTCGCGAAGTTCTTCCCGAAACTGGCCATGACGGACCTCCCCGGCTTCGGGACAGAGGGGAAGGGCCCCGGGAAGGTCTGGTGGCTGATCGGGATCGGCCTGGCGCTCCTGTTTCTCCTGAGCCGTCTGCGACTTTCCTGGCGCCGCACCCTGCTGGTCGCCGTGGCGGGTTTTCTCGGAATCGTGTTCGAAGCCGTCCTCATCCTCTCCTACCAGGCAAAGGAGGGCGTCCTCTACCAGGACATCGGCCTTTTGCTGATGGCCTTCATGGCCGGTCTCGCCTTCGGCGCCTGGACCCTCAAAGAAGCGATCCGCTGGACGGGCCTCCGGCAGCGCCCCACGCGCCGGTGGGGGTTTGGCCTTCTGGCCGGCTTCGCCCTCCTTGGTTTTGCGGTCATCGGGACTGTGAATGGAAAGGATACCGGCGGCCTCTCGCTGACGGCGGCGCTCATCGCCGCCGCCGGCTTTCTGGTTGCCGGGATACTGGCCTACGCAAGCCTGTACGGCGTCCGGAATCAGAAGCAGGTCATAGGCCCCCTCTACGCGGCGGACCTCCTGGGCGGCTGCCTCGGATCGCTCTTGGGGAGCCTTCTCATCCCCCTCTTCGGCCTCGACGGGACCGTGAAGGGAATGATCGCCCTGGCCGCCCTATCCGTCCTCCTCATCTGAATTTCAGGGACAAACCACGAAATACCCGGCACATACGAACACCTTGACGGCGAGACCTTTTTCCCCTATCCTTTGACCCGGGAAGAACGATCCTGCCGGAACTGAAATCCACACGCACCGGTGAGGGGAAGAAGGTATTGTTTCCATCCGCAAAAGGCCTACCGGACCGCACGCACCGGTGAGGCATGACCATGAAGAAAAAGATGATCACCGCCGTCCTGCTCGTCCTTCTGGGCATCGCCGCCCTGATCGCCTACCCAGTCCTGAGGATCCGCTGGGCGCCTTCCGTCTCCCCTCCTCTACCCGCCGCCGCTCCCGAAGAGATCGGTCGCCTCCGCGCTCATGTGGAAGAACTCAGCATCCGGATCGGCCCGCGCAGCGTCCTGGATTACTCAAATATCGAAGCGACCCGGCGGTATATTTTCGCCACGCTCAGGGCGCTCGGGTACGACCCCGTTCTCCAGACTTATGACTACCGGGGGAGACCGTTCAGCAACGTGATCATCTCGATCCCGGGGACGGGAAAGAGGGAAGAGACGGTTCTGATCGGCGCCCATTATGACACGGTGGACGGGACGCCCGGCGCCGACGACAACGCGAGCGGCGTGGCCGTTCTGCTCGAGATCTGCCGGATATTGAAGGGTTCCTCGCCCGGAAGGACCCTGAAGATGGTCTTCTTCGTCCTCGAGGAGCCTCCCGCCTTCCGGACCCAATTCATGGGAAGCGCGGTCTACGCCAGGGAGGCGAAGGCCGCCGGGGAGAAGATCAGCGCCATGATCTCCCTGGAGATGCTCGGATACTACAGCGAAAAGAAGGGGGGGCAGGCCTTCCCCCTCCCCTTGATGGGCCTGATGTTCTCGACGACGCCCGACTTCATCGCCGTCGTGGGTAATCTCAATTCGGCGGGTCTGGTCCGGCGGATCGCCCAATCGCTCCGGCAGGGGTGCGATATTCCCGTGGAGACGCTCGCCACGGTGGGCTTCGTTCCCGGCGTCGACTTCTCCGACCACCGGTCCTTCTGGGAGGTCGGCTGGCCGGCCGCGATGATCACCGATACGGCCTTCTACCGGAACCCGAACTACCACGGCGAGGGGGACACCATCGCGACGCTCGATTTCGACCGGATGGGCCGGCTCCTCGAGGGGCTGGTGAAGACGGTCGAGGATCTCTGCAACACCTGACATGTCCCCCCGTGTGACCGGTCCCGGCGTCAGGCCCGCGCCAGAAACCTCTGACATAGAGGGGTTCTCTTCGTATCTTCCCGTTATTAAAAAGATTTCAATAGTTCAATCGGGGGCTCATCCCCCCATCGCCCCGGCTTGTCTGATCTTTTCTCTCAGGAAGGCGACCGTTCCGGCCATATCTACGGCCGTGGTGACTGCCGTAACCACGGCCACCCTGCGCGCCCCCTCAGCGAGCACCTGCCCAATATTGGCGCCGGAAATGCCTCCCATGACGGTGAAGGGTACTTCAAGACCCGCGGCGACACCTGCAATGGCCTCCGGTCCCAGAAACCGTTTCACACCCTCCTTGGTCCGGGTGGGAAAGATCGGCCCGATATTGACGTAATCCGCACCCTCGCTTTGGGCCTTCAAGGCCTCCTCACGGGAATGGGCAGAAATCCCGATGAGCAGTTCGGGCGCAAGTTTTCTGGCCGCAGGGAGGGGGAGATCCTCCTGCCCCAGATGAACCCCATCGGCCCCCACGGCCAGCGCGATATCGATGTGGTCGTTGATCATGAGCAACATCCCGGCTTTTGCGGTCATCTCCCGAAACCGTAGCGCCATCCGGTAGAACTCCCCGGCGGTGAATTCCTTCTCCCTCAGTTGAATGATCCTGGCCCCGCCGCGGATCGCCGCATCCAGGACCTCAAGGTTTGACCTCCCCGCGGAATGCCGCTCGCAGGTGACCGGGTAGAGGTCAACCTCCAGGAACATGCGTTTCCTGATCTCTCTGTTCATTCACCCACCTCCCACCAGCCGGGTGATGCTCCGCCCGGAAGAAACCGTTTTTTCTCTGCCCACACCTTCCCGCCCATACAGAATCTGGCGCTGCAGGTTGGATAACTCCACCCTGTCGCCGTCCACAATCCCGATCTCCCCGATGCCGCAGGCGCCAAGATATTAGAGGGCGGGGCTCCCCTTGTCAAGGCTTAAGCTCTTCAGGCTTAAGTTCTTCAGCGGAAAAAAACTTTGACACACGAGGTCGTTTATCCCATACTTCTCCCCGACAAAAAGAGGGCTCCTGTCAAAGAAAGGCTGCCCTGATCGTTTTTCTTTGAAGGCAAGAAGGAACAAGGAGCGAGAGGTAAGGAGTCAAGGGGAAAGGTGTTATGGAAACAATCGATTTCAAGCTTGAACGACTTCGTTCATTGTTGACAGAAATGGGAGGCGTGGTCATCGGCTACTCCGGCGGCGGCGACAGCACGCTGCTCGCGGCCGTGGCTAAGGAGGTCTTGGGGGATCGCGCGTTATATGTGTTGGCCTCTTCGGAAACCTATCCCCTATCGGAAGAAGAGGAAGCTTTGGAAACAGCCGGTAAGCTGGGGCTCACCGTGACCAGGATAGAAACCAGCGAACTTGAAAACGAAGACTTCGCGGCCAACACCCCCGACCGATGCTTCTTCTGCAAGAGAGAGCTGTTCGGCAGGCTTGTCGAGATCGGCAGGGAACACGGCATCAACCAGGTGGCCGACGGCGCAAACGTCGACGATCTGGAGGACTACAGGCCGGGCAAACGCGCCGCCGCGGAGCTCGGGATCAGGAGCCCGCTGCGCGAAGCCGGCTTTACCAAGAAAGACATCCGCGAAATATCGCGTCGGATGGGACTCCCGACCTGGAATAAGCCGTCGTTCGCCTGCCTTTCCTCCCGCATTCCTTACGGTACGAGGATCGACCGTGATATTCTCCGGCGTCTCGACAAGGCGGAGCGGTTCATGAAGGAACTGGGTTTCAGGCAGGTGAGGGTCCGGCACCATGGGGATATTGCGCGGATCGAGGTCGAGGCCGAGGAAATACCGCGCCTCGCGTCTCCTGAAATCAGGCGGCAGGTGACGGAAAAGTTCAAGGAATTGGAGTATCTTTATACGACCCTGGATCTCAACGGCTACCGGATGGGAAGCATGAACGCCGTTCTGGGCAGGGAGAAGAAGGCATAAAGGGAGTAAGGAGAATGGACCTCAAGCGGCTCAAAAAAATCCTCGAAAAGGTGAAATCCGGCGATCTGCCCGTCGATGAGGCGTTCAACAGCCTGCGCACCCTCCCCTATGATGATGTAGGATACGCGAAGCTCGATCTGCACCGCAGCATCCGCACCGGTTTCCCGGAGGTCGTTTTCTGCCAGGGGAAAACCAGCGAGCAGGCCGTCGAAATCGTCAAAAGGCTCGCCGGACACCACGTAAAAGTCCTCGCGACCCGCGTGGCGCCTGACGTCGCCGAGAAAATAGCCGGAGCAGTCGCAGGGTGCACCTACCACGGCGCCGCTCGGCTCCTGGTTGTCGACGGGTCAGAGGTGAAGACCAAAAAGGCAGATGAAGACGGAAAGTACGTGATGGTACTCTGCGCGGGGACGGCTGACATCCCCGTGGCGGAGGAGGCCGCGGTCACGGCGGAGTCGATGGGCAGCCGGGTCGAGCGCGCCTACGACGTTGGCGTCGCCGGCCTGCACCGGCTTTTCGACCAGAAGGACAGGATCATGCAGGCGAACGTCCTGATCGTCGTGGCCGGGATGGAGGGGGCGCTTCCGAGCGTCGTCGGGGGAATGGTCTCCTGCCCGGTGATCGCCGTTCCGACGAGCGTCGGCTACGGCGCGAGCTTCGGAGGGCTTGCCGCGCTGCTGGCAATGCTCAACTCCTGCGCCGCGGGCGTCGCCGTCATGAACATCGACAACGGCTTCGGGGCCGGCTATTTCGCGCACCTGGTGAACCGATGACGGCTTCGTAAACTGAGTATTTTACAGACTTTTTTCGGGAGCATTCACCGATGTTGATTGCCTATTTCGACTGTTTCGCGGGAATCAGCGGGGATATGACGCTCGGGGCGCTCATTGCCGCGGGAGCGGACCCGGAGAGGCTCCGGAAAGGGCTCGCCGGCCTCGGCGTGGGCGGGTACAGGATCGAAGTGGGCAGGAAAATCACCGGACATATCGAGGCGACGGACGTCCGCGTGGTCCTCGACGATCACCATCACCACCAGCGCCGGCGGCTGCAGGAGATTCTGGAGACGATCCGTAAAGCGGACCTCTCCGAAAGGGTGAAGCAGACGGCCGAACGCATCTTCAGGAGACTTGCCGATGCCGAAGGCAGGGTGCACGGCAGCTCTTCGGAAGAGGTGCATTTCCACGAGGTGGGGGGGGTGGACGCCATCGTCGACATCGTCGGCGCGGCCATCTGTCTCGAGATGCTCGGCTCGCCGAAGGTCGTCTCCAGCCCGATGCCCACCTTTCACGGCTACGTGACGGGCTCCCACGGCGTCTTTCCGCTGCCCGCGCCGGCCACTGCCGAGATCCTGCGGGGGGTTCCGTGGCGGAAGCTCGACATCGAAGGGGAACTGGTTACGCCGACCGGCGCGGCGATCATCAGGGAACTCGCCTCTGGTTTCGGACCGCTTCCCGCCATGACCATCGTGAGCATCGGCTACGGCGCCGGAAAGAGCGATTTCGGCATTCCTAACGTGCTTAGGGTCATACTCGGAGAGGAGTCCGCCGGCCACGGAGACGAATCGCAATGCGTCACGGTCATCGAGACGAACATCGACGACCTTAATCCACAGTTCTATGAAACCGCCATGGAGCGGCTTTTCGCCGCGGGCGCGCTTGACGTCTTCCTGACCCCGATCCAGATGAAGAAAAACCGGCCGGGGACGCTTCTCTCGGTGATCTGCGATTCGGGCCGGGCGGAGTCGATCGCGGCTGTCGTCCTGGCCGAGACCTCGACGCTCGGGGTCCGGATGTCCCAGTGCGAGCGCATATGCCTCGATCGCCGCTGGGAGGAGGTCGTCACGGAGTTCGGGGTCGTCCGGATCAAGATCGGGGAGCGGGACGGCAGGGTGATCACGGCCTCCCCCGAGTACGAGGACTGCAAACGGGCCGCGGCAGAACACGGGGTGGCGGTCCGGCACGTCCATGAAAGCGCCGCTGCTCTCTACAAGACGGGAATGTCATCCATCGTAAAAGACTGATGAGGAGATACCCGGAAGGCTGACCTCCGCACGGAAGAACCCATCCCTCCGATCTGCTGAGGAGTGCGTTTAACGCATGTGCCAGCAGGAAGAGTCCAAGAAAACAGGAGGCACTCATGGAAAAACCTTGGTACAAGTTGTGGCCCGACGTTTATCCCAAGTCTTTGAAGTACTACGAGGGCAGCATCGTTGATTTCATGGAGGCCAGTGTTAGAAGGTTTCCGGAGCGGACGGCTTTCATTTTCATGGGAAAGGCCATGACCTACCGGGAACTGCACGATCAATCCCTGAGGCTGGCCACGGCCCTGGCCGACCTGGGTGTAAAAAAGGGAAACCGGGTGGCCCTCTTCATGCCCAATTGCCCCCAGTTTGCCGTGGCCTATTACGCCGCTTTGAAAATTGGGGCCATCCTGACCATGTGCTCGCCCCTGAACAGCGAAGCGGAGCTCAAATACCAAATCAACGACTCCGGGGCTGAGACCATCATCACACTCAAACTCAATCTCCTCATGGACAAGCTGCTCAAGGTCAAGGACCAAACCGGTCTGAAGAGAATCATCGTCTCCGGCCTGGATGAAGCCCTTCCCGCAGTAAAAAAATACGGTTTCCTGCTTCTTAAAAGAAAAAATATTGCATCCATTAAAAGCGATTCCACTGCTGGAATCTACTTCTTCAAAGATCTCCTGGCCAAATATCCGCCCAATCCACCCCAGGTGAAAATCAATGGAAAGGAGGACGTGGCGGTTCTGGCCTATACCGGCGGGACCACGGGGCTTTCCAAGGGCGCCGTGATTACGCACTACAATACCATCGTTAACGTCAGCCAGGTTATTAATTGGAACGCCTCCACCTTTGGAAATAGGGTTATCGAGGACCTGACACCGGAAAACTGCAACTCCCAAGGCTCGCACTTTATGGCCCTCAATGTGGTTCCCTGGTTTCATGCCATGGGGACCATCGCTTACCTAAACTATCCAATCTTCGTCGGTATAACCACTTACGTACTCCCGAGATTCGATCCGGGCGAGTATTTGAAAGTCCTCAAGAAGTACCCGATCGACGCCATGGGCGGAGCGCCTCCGATTTATACCTCCTTGCTGAATCATCCGGATTTTCCCAAGTATGCTCCTTATTTCATGAAAGTCAAACTTGCCGGCAGCGGAGCCGGCCCCCTGCCGGTAGAATATTTGAACAAGATGAAAGAAGTCATCGGAGGGGTTTTTGTGGAGGGCTATGGGATGACCGAGTGCACCATGGGCATTTGTTTCAATCCGGCCGCCAGGGAAGCGGTCCGCAAACCAGGCTCCGTCGGTATTCCCATTTTCGATTCCGAGATCAAAATTGTGGACTTGACCGATGATACTAAAGAAATGCCCATCGGCGAAGAAGGGGAGGTCCTCCAGAAGGGGCCCCAGGTCATGAAAGGCTACTGGAACAAGCCCGAAGAGACGGCCAGGACCTTAAAAGATGGCTGGCTTCACTCGGGTGACATCGGCAAGCTGGACAATGACGGTTACCTTTACATCGTGGACCGCATCAAGGACATGATCAAGTATAAAGGCTACAACGTATTTCCCAGAAACCTGGAGGAGATCCTCTATCAGCATCCCAAGATCAAGGAGGCGGCGGTCATCGGCATTTCCGACCCGGCCGTTACTGAGTACCCCCGCGCCTATGTGGTCCTGAAAGAGGGCAAAACGGCCACCCCGGAAGAAATCATGGATGATATCAACACCCGGGTGGCCGGCTATGAAAAGATTCGGGAAGTGGTCTTTCGTAATGAACTGCCTGTGAACTTGGCCGGAAAGGTCTTGAAGAGGGAGCTAAAAAAGGAGGCCCTGGCCGAAAGAGATAGCTGTTAGCTCGCCACGCTGGTTAAAGCTCAGCCTCGAATCTGGATTCTTCCACTGCGGAATTTTTGAATCATCCTCCGCAAAAAGCTTTCTAATGGACTCGCCGATAAGTTGCACGGTTTCATAGCCAAACATTTTAACGCCTGCCTGATTAACAATGGTGATTCTACCATCGGCATTCGTTGATAGAATGCAATCGGAAACGCTGTTGATCAGCCTGCTGAGATAATGCTGAGAATGTTTGTGTAATTGTCTTTCTGCAAAGCCAATTCGCTGATTGTTTGAGTGATCTCGGACATAAGGTTCACAACAGCCAGCAACCGCTCGCGTGTCATCAAAGGTACCTTTTCCAGTGTCTGCAAATAATCATCTATATCTGTTATCTCGATTGCTTTGGCCCGTTCAATGGCTGCTTCAGCAGCAATGGGTTCCTCCAAGACCTGGCCTGCCAAAATTGTAGCCAGATGATAACCCGCCACGATGACTGGAGCCGCACAATCAATGAGCCCGGCGTTCAAACAATTATAAATATAGGGTTTTCTGGATCGGGCAGATTCCAGACCTCCATGGCGGTCGCTTTCGTGACATTTACTCTTGCCCCTATCAGTGGAACGGCAAAAATTGAGACAGAAAGGCGTGAAATTATGCGGCTTAGTAATGGGGTGTCCGTCAACATTGGCAATGATTGACGCCACCCCAGTTACCTCGGTGAAGACTCGAAGGATTCTCTCCAATTTCTCTTTGTTTACCAAGTCCAAGAGCTGAAGCTGAATCGGAGAACTCATAACCCTTTCCTTGCACGTCTTATTGCTAATAATATATACCTGAATTAGTGGCGCGAAAGCCGCTTTATTAATACAAATACTTGACAATACAGGGCATTTATGGTATTCACTTGCCCCAGAAGCAACACCTGGGAGGTGAAAATGCGACCTGTAGAATTTATCATCAAAGAGGGCGACGAACAGACCAGCCATTCGGGGCTGTAACGTCGCACATTAAATTGACTTGATAATCTTACAATCGTTTAAGGTGGACCCGGTTGTCAAGACAATTTTTAAAGATATTTAAGTTACACTTTGGGGTATGAAGTTACTTATTCTGGAATAGAGAAATGTGGGCATCGTTCCCTTCCCCCTTCACCTTTTCTGGCTACGGAGGCGACGACGGAGCAGAAGGAGATCCTGAAGGAATTGGGCGTTCCTTCTCTTCCGCCTGCTCTTCGGGGGAAAATGTAGTGTATAAAACGGATGGCTAAAATTTATATCTAACTGATAATTATACGTACTATTGAATTGAGGTGTCAAACTTCGGCGTCCACAGGACGGGGTATTCTGCGGGAGGATTTCATAAAAATATTCCCGGTTTTAAAGAACCGGGAATATTTTTATTTGTATTTATACGTTATAATTATGCTTTCGCCGGTAAGACAGCACTAAGTTGCTCCTTAAACATGATATACAGAGCCAGCGCTGAGAGGAAAATAAAGATGTAGCCGCATATCTGATTGCCTGGAGCCCATCCGCCGTACAGTCCGGCAAAGGCACTAAGAGTTCCGGCAACAACAGCAAGAAACAGAATACAAAATGACCAGAGTTTTAATATATATGAGTGATAAGCATATCCAACTGAGAAGAAACAAACGAATAACAGCAGGAAGGATAAGGGGTCGGTAACACCGTCTTTCCATAAAATTAATATTGATCCTAAACATAGCCACACTAACGAAAAGAACCCAAATATGGTTGCCCCCCACATTGAAAAGACAGGGGAATCAGCCAGAGAGTTTCCTGAAATCATTAAACAGCAAACTGCTAAAAGTATAATACCAGTAGCAATTGCAACAATACCTGACATAAGCATATTTCCAGGACTTAAAGCTCCAAACAGACCGGCAAAAAGTGATCCGACTACAAAACACGCTGTCCCAAAGACCATTACACCAATCGGTGCTGGATTTGCATTTTTCATTGTGTTTGCCTCCTCTTA